>JBDSRU010000501.1:0-6803 GCA_039929145.1 Thermoanaerobaculia bacterium | reverse complement strand
TTTTGCGACCCTCCCGGCGGATCCTCCGAACCGATCCACTTTTCTGGCCGGACCGCTGGTGGAGTCTATTGGTTTCGAGGCGCTTCTGACAAGCCGCGACGCGCCGGCGAAGCGTGCCGGCTGCAGTCTCGCGGCGGCGCAAGCTCGAGATTCAGCGGCCCTTCTTGCCGGTCGTGCGCTGACGCACCGCCTCGTAGAGGACTGCCGCGGCGGCGGTCGCGAGGTTGAGCGAGCTGACGTGGCCCTTCATGGGCAGACCGATCAGGCGGTCGCAGCGCTCCTGGGTCAACTG
The DNA here is from genome assembly GCA_039929145.1 of Thermoanaerobaculia bacterium. Lineage (GTDB taxonomy): Bacteria > Acidobacteriota > Thermoanaerobaculia > Multivoradales > JAGPDF01 > JAGPDF01. The sequence continues at coordinate 6,511 of JBDSRU010000501.1, read as the reverse complement.
CCGCAAGCCGCCCTCCTCACCGCCGACGCAGAGGACGACCGGGCCGGTGAGGTCGACCGCCCACGGCAGTTCGCCGCCGGCCGCGAGGCCGTAGATCCAGTAGCCCTCTTTCTTCATCTGTTCGAGGCGCTGGGCGGAGCTGCCGATGCGCTCGACGTTGAGCCACTCCGACGCCCCGGCCGAGGTCTTCACCGCCGTCGCCGAGAGCGGCGCCGAGCCGCGGTCGCGCACCAGGACGCGGCCGGCGCCGGCCCCTTCGCAGACGCGGAGGAGCGCGCCGAGATTGCGCGGATCCTGGACGTCCTCGGCCAGAACGACGAAGCTCTGGTCGCCAGTTTTACCGCTGGCTTCGCGCGTCGCGCTCGCGCGCGCCGCTTCGCCGTGCGGCGCCTCGCCGTGCGCTACTGCGGCGAGCTCGGCGGCGAAGCCGTTGTGCACTGCGCCGGCCGACCAGACCGGGTCGGAGGACTGCGCGTGCTCGACGCGGACACCGGTAGAGCCGCAGAGCTTCTCCATCTCGCGCCGCCGGCCGCCGTGCTTCGAGGCGAGGATCCAGACCTTGCGCACCTCGTGCGCGCGATGCAGCAGCGCCTCGTGAACGGGATGGAAGCCGTAGATGCGGGTCGTTCGATTCATGGTCATCCGTCCTTCGAAGCCAGTAGCACCACGGCGAACGCCGCCATGCCTTCGCCGCGCCCGATCGCGCCCAGTCCTTCGTTCGTCGTCGCCTTGAGACCGACGCGATCCTCCGCGACGCCCAGCACGCGCGCCAAGCGTTCGACGATGCGCTCGCGGTAGGGGGCGAGCCTCGGCGCCTCCGCGACCAGCGTCAGGTCGCAGTTGACGACGCGGAATCCCTTGTCGCGCACGAGGACGACGATGCGCTCGAGCAGATCGACGCTCGAGGCGCCGCGCCAGCGCTCGTCAGCAGGCGGAAAGTGTTGGCCAAGATCGCCGAGGCTCGCGGCGCCGAGGAGGGCGTCGCCCAGCGCATGAAGCAGCACGTCGGCGTCGCTGTGGCCGTCGAGCCCGAGCTCGAAAGGAATCTCCTCGCCACCCAAAAAGAGCTTGCGGCCGGCAACGAGGCGGTGGACGTCGTAGCCCTGGCCGATGCGCAGGCTCATCGCGCCTCCGCTTGCAGGCGTTCGAGGAGCGCGACGATCCACGGCACGTCAGCCGGCGTCGTCAGCTTGGGATTCGGGAAGGCGGCCTCGACGGCGGCGATGCGCACGCCCGGGATGCGCTCGATGAGCGCCGACTCGTCGGTGCCGATGAAACCGCAATCGAACGCCGCGGAAACCGCCTGCTCGAGCAGCCGGCGCCTGAAGACCTGCGGCGTCTCGGCGCGGAAGATCTGCCGGCGATCGATCGTTCCCACGATCTCCCCCTGTTCGAGCTTCTTCAACGTATCGGAAGCCAGCCGCCCGAGCACCGCCCCGCTGGCTCCTGATACTCCGGCCGCGCCGAACGCGCCAGCTGCCGCCTGGCAGACGGCCAGAAGATCGGCGTCCGCCAGCGCCGGCCGTGCGCCGTCGTGCACCAGCACGAGATCGGAGCCCTCGGCGGGCGACGCCGCGAGGGCCATGGCGACCGATTCCTGCCGGCTGTCGCCGCCGGTCACCGTGCGGACACGGCTGTCGCGCAGCCAGGCCGGGGGCGAGGCCGCGGCATCCGCTGGAAGCGCCACGGTCACCGAGTCGACGCCGGCCGCGAGCAGTCTCTCGACCGTCCAGGCGAGCAGCGGCCTGCCGGCGATCGATTCGAACTGTTTGGAGAGGGTGCCGCCGAAGCGCAGGCCGCGCCCCGCAGCGGGGACGACGGCGTGCACCGGCGTGGGTGGAACGAGACGAGCGTGAAGCCGACTTCCGGACCGGTCCATAGAGTGCCCCGGACCGTCCGCGTCAGACCGTCATGATGTCTTTTTCCTTGTGGTCCAGGACCTTCGCGACCTCTTCGATCTCGCGGTCGTGGAGCTTCTGGATATCCTCGAGAGCGCGGCGCTCGTCGTCCTGTCCGAGCTCGTGATCCTTCTCGAGCTTCTTCAGCTTGTCGTTGGCCTCGCGCCGCGCCAGGCGGATCTGCGTGCGCGCATGCTCGGCGATCTCGTGCGCCTTCCGGACGAGCTCCTTGCGCCGATCTTCGGTCGGCTGCGGAATCGGAATCCGCACCGCCTTGCCGTCGTTCATCGGGTTCAGGCCGAGCTCCGACTTCTGGAGCGCCCGTTCGATAGCCGGAATCTGCTTGGCATCCCAGGGCTGCGCCATCAGCATGGTCGCGTCGACGACGGTCAGGGTCGCCACCTGCTTGAGCGGCGTCGGCGTGCCGAAGTAGTCGACGGTGATGTTGTCGAGGAGACCGAGGGTGGCGCGTCCGGTCCGCAGGCGCTTGAGCTCGCTGTGCAGGTGCTCGATCGCGTGCTTCATCTTCGTTTCGGCTTCCTGGTGAATCTCCTTCATCCGATCCTCCTCGTGCGTCTCGCGAATGCTCGATAGCTGGTGCGCCGGGGCTTCGCCGCGATCATCCCCGGCATAGCCCCAAGAGTCAATTCGCGAGCTGTCAATTCTGGCGCGGTCAATTCGCGCGCCCGATCGACTCCGTCAGCTGGACGATCGAGCCGACGCGCTCGCCACAGACGACGCGGCGGATATTGCCTTCCTGGGTGAGGTTGAAGATGCCGATCGGCACGCCGTTGTCGCGGCAGAGGCTGATCGCCGCGGCATCCATAAACCTGAGGTCGCGCTCCAGCACCTGCTGATAGGTCACTTCGGAGAGCAGCCGCGCCGTCGGATCCAGCCGCGGATCGGCGGTGTAGACCCCGTCGACCCGCGTTCCCTTGAGGAGAATTTCGGCGTGGATTTCGTTGGCGCGCAGGGCCGCCGCCGAGTCGGTGGTGAAGAACGGGTTGCCGGTGCCGCCGGCGAAGATGACCAGGCGCCCCTTCTCCAGGTGGCGCATGGCCTGCCGGCGAATGAACGGCTCGGCCACCGCCCGGATCTCGATCGCCGTCTGCACCCGCGTCGGGACGTTGCACTTCTCGAGGGCGTCCTGCAGCGCCAGGGCGTTGATGACCGTGGCGAGCATCCCCATGTTGTCGCCGGTGACCCGATCGATCCCCTGCTGCGAGGCCGCCACGCCGCGGATGATGTTGCCGCCGCCGATGACGATCGCCAGCTGGATGCCGAGCCGATGCACCTCGGCGATCTCGTTGGCGATCCCCGAGACCACTCCGGCGTCGATGCCGAAGCTCTGCGTGCCCATGAGGGCCTCGCCGGAGAGCTTGAGCAGCACCCGCTTGTAGGCCGGACGGTCTCCCATTCCTGTCAGCCCTGCGTCATGCCGGCGACTTCGGCCGCGAAGTCCTTCTCGACCTTCTCGATGCCCTCGCCGAGCTTGAAGCGCGCGAAGCGGCGGACCTTGATGTTCTCGCCGATCTTCGCCACCTTGGCGGTGATCATCTGGCCGATGGTGGTGTCGGTGTCCTTGACGAACGGCTGCTCGAGGAGCACCGCTTCGGCGTAGAACTTCTCCATCTTGCCTTCGACGATCTTCTCGACGACGTTCGCGGGCTTCCCGGACTCCATCGCCTGGTCGCGATAGATCGCCTTTTCGCGATCGAGGATCTCCGCCGTCACTTCGGCGCGCTCGACGTAGCGCGGCTCGGCCGCCGCGATGTGCATGGCGACATCACGGACGAGCTCCAGGAACTCCTCGGTGCGGGCGACGAAGTCGGTCTCGCAGTTGACCTCGATCAGCACGCCGATCTTGCCGCCGGCGTGAATGTAGGACGAGACCACGCCTTCCGCCGCGACGCGGCCGGAGCGCTTGGCCGCCGCGGCCAGACCCTTCTTGCGCAGCGTGTCGACCGCCTGCTCGAAATTGCCGCCGGTCTCGGACAGCGCGTTCTTGCAGTCCATCATCCCCGCGCCCGTGCGCTCGCGGAGCTCCTTGACCATCTGAGCCGTAATCTGCATGTCGCTTTCCTCTTTCTTCGTCGGCGGGCAAGACAAAGGGTCAGGCGATCGGCGGTTCATCTGCCATCGACTGACCCTGAGTTCGGGCAATACGCCTTTCGCCCGCCGAGCCGTTGTTGAGTGGACCTCGGTTAGGCCTGCGGTGCCGCCACGTCGCCGTCCTTGGCCGACATGTCGACCGCGGAGGCTTCCGGAGCGTCCTTCGCCTCGACCATCATCTCCTGCTGCAGCGCGTTCGCTCCCGCCAGATAGGAGTCGGCGATGCGCGACAGGAAGAGCCGAATGGTGCGGATGGCGTCGTCGTTGCCCGGAATGACGTAGTCGATGAGCTCGGGGTCGCAGTTCGTGTCGACGATGCCGATGACCGGAATGCCGAGCTTGTTGGCCTCCGCCACGGCGATCGCTTCCTTCTTCGGGTCGACGACGAAGATCGCGTCCGGAAGAGCTTCGAGCTCGCGCACACCTTCGAGGTTGCGGTTCATCCGCTCGCGCTCACGGTCGAACCGCAGGCGCTCCTTCTTGGTGGTGACGCCGCCGTCTTCGGCGAGCCGCGCCTCGATCTCGAGCAGACGATCGACCGACTGGCGGATGGTCACGAAGTTGGTGAGCGTGCCTCCGAGCCAGCGGTGGGTCACGAAATACTGCCCGCAACGGCGCGCCTCTTCGGCGACCGCATCCTGAGCCTGGCGCTTGGTGCCGACGAACAGCAACCGGCGGCCTTCCTGGCCGAGCCGATGAACGAACTCGGCCGCTTCGCGGAACTGCTTCAGGGTCTTCGCCAGATCGATGATGTAGATCCCGTTGCGCTTGCCGAAGATGTACGGCTTCATCTTCGGATTCCAACGCCGGGTCTGGTGACCGAAGTGGACACCCGCCTCGAGCAGCTCTTGCATCGAAATTTCGACCACGAATCTCTCTCCTTAGAACTTTCTGAATGCCAGGCTGAGCTTCATTTTCAAGATTCGCAGGCGATCAACGCTTGCTGAACTGGAAGCGCGCGCGAGCGCCCTTCTGACCGTACTTCTTGCGCTCTTTCTTCCGCGGATCGCGGGTCAGCAGGCCGGCGCTCTTCAGCCGCTCGCGCAGCGCGATGTCGAACACGAGGAGGGCGCGGCTGATGCCGTGGCGGATCGCTCCGGCCTGGCCCGAGTTGCCGCCGCCTTCGACGGTGATGAAGATGTCGAACTTCTCGCCCGTCTCGGTGAGCACGAGCGGCTGCTTGACGACCATCCGCAGCACCGGGTTCGGGAAATAACCGTCGAGCGTACGTCCGTTCACTTCCAGCTCCCCGGCGCCGGGACGCATGAAAACGCGCGCGGTCGAAGTCTTTCGACGGCCGGTGCCGTAGTACTGGGTGGGCTGGACGATCGGGGCGGGCGGGGTGGATTGCACCTGAGTCACTTTTTCACTCCTCCTACATCTTTACCGAAGCGAGGTCGAACGCCGACGGCTTCTGCGCCTTGTGCGGATGCTCTCCGCCGGCGTAAACCTTGAGCTTCTTGCGGATCTTGCGCCCGAGCTTGGTCTTCGGAAGCATGCCGAAAACCGCGCTCTCGACGATGCGCGTGGGGTGCTTCGCCCGGACTTCGAAGGCCTTGGGCGACTTCAAGCTGCCGGGCTGCGTCGTCGTGTGGCGGTAGTAGATCTTGGTCTGTTCCTTGGTGCCCGAGAGATGGACCTTCTCGGCGTTCAGGACGATCACGAAATCGCCGCAGTCGACGTGCGGTGCGTAGAACGGCTTTCCCTTGCCCATCAACAACTTGGCGATGGTCGAGGAGAGGCGTCCCACCGGCACTCCGGCGCCGTCGATGACGAACCAGTGGCGCTCGATTTCAGCCGGCTTGGGGCTCACAGTACTCTTCATTTCATCTTCTCCAGACGGTTTCTCCAGCGACTAGCGGAGGAATCGGTTCTGCGGGACTGCTGGGCTGGATCGGATCCGGCACTTCAGCGCAGAGAGCCTGAAATCATAAAGATCGGGCGAAAGGCTGTCAAGTCTGCGCGCAGGCGTGCAGACCGGAACCGTCCACGCTTCGAGCGCGGCCCGCCCCCCAAGATAGACTTCCCGCACATCATGCCGGAAAACGGATCGGAAGTCCTCGCCCAACCTACCTCAGTCGAGCAGTTGAAGCAAAAGGACGCCGCCAAGATCCGGGCGATGTTCGGCCGCGTGGCGCGGCGTTACGACCTCCTGAACCACCTGCTTTCGGCTTCGCTCGACCGGGTCTGGCGCCGCAAGCTCGCCCGGTCGATCCCCATCCCCCCCGGTTCGCGGGTCCTCGACCTGTGCTGCGGCACCGGCGATCAGGCCCTGGCGTTGCGCCGGCCGGGGGTGGAGATCGTCGCCGCCGACTTCTGCCTGCCGATGCTCGCCCTCGCGTCGCCCAAGTTCGCGGCTGCCGGTCGCGACACCCAGCCGGTGCCATCGACCCTGAACGCCGACGCGCTCTCGCTGCCCTTCCCCGACTCGAGCTTCGCGGCCGCGACGGTCTCCTTCGGCCTGCGCAACGTCGCCGACCTCGACCGCGCTCTGAGCGAGC
>JBDSRU010000500.1:0-3962 GCA_039929145.1 Thermoanaerobaculia bacterium | reverse complement strand
GGGCCGCGACCGGCGAGGGGTTCAGTCTTTGGATTTGAGCGCGACGTTCAGCTGCAGCAGCACGCGCTCGAGACTCTTCGCGTCCTGGATCTCGATCGGCAGATCCCGGATCGCCTCGACGACCTGGCGGTCTTCGTCTTCGATCCGCAGATTCAGCAGGAAGCGGCGCGCGCGGGAGAACTCGCCGCGCTTGAGCGTGAGCTCCACCGAGCGATGAATCTCACCCTTGCCGTTGAGCACCGGGTATTTGGCGTGCGCGCTCGAACCGCCCACGCCGGTCTGCGGAGTCTGAACGGCCTGCGGTATCGCCGCGGCCAGGGGAGTCGCCGGGGCCTGCGGAGTCATTGGAGGGATCGGAGCGAGCGGAGCCATCGGAGCCACCGGAGCCACCGGAGCCACCGGGCCCGTGGCGGCAGGTCGCGCCGCGCTCGCGGGGGACGTCGCCGGGCGACTGTGAGCGGCGCCGGCAGCGGGCGCATTCATCGCTTGCCGACGGATCTTCTCGAGCTCGGCGAGCACATCGACCTGGCTCGACTTCGGTCGCGCCGCCGGCGAAAGCGGCGCGCTGCGCGGAGCGGTAGTCGATCCGCCAGGCTTGGCGGCCGGCGGGGGTGCGGCGGGGGTCGCGGCGCGAGGAGCCTCGCGCGTCGCTGGAGCTGGGCTGGCGACCGGCTCCGGCGCCGCAATCGGCGGCTGTGAGCGAGCCGGCGCCGCGGCCGGCGTCGTCGGCCGGGCAGGAGCCTGCACGGCGATGATCTTGGCCTGCGGACTGGTCTCCGGGCCGGGCTTGCTGAGCCGCTTCTTCAGGTTGAGAAGGGTGAGTTTCGAGATCCCCTTGAGCGTCTCGAAGACCCCCTGTCCGGTAACCGCGGAGGCACCGAAGCTCGGCCAGCCATGCGGATTCAGCGCCTGTTCCATCTCTTCGATCGAGCAGACGTCGGGCAGATCGCGCTTGTTGTACTGCAGCACGATCGGCATGGTGTCGACGGTGAGATTCATCTCTTCGAGGTTGATCTGGAGGTTCTTCAGCGACTCGAGGTTCGCCGCGAGCATCGGGCGTTGCGAGTCGGCCACGAAAACCACGCCGTCGACACCCTTCAGGACGAGCTTGCGGGTCGTGTTGTAGAAGACCTGTCCGGGGACGGTGTAGAGCTGAATGCGGGTATTGAAGCCGGCGATCGAGCCGACATCAATGGGTAGAAGGTCGAAGAACAGGGTCCGGTCAGTCTCGGTTTCCAGAGAGACCATCTCGCCGCGGCTCTCCTGCGATGTATGGCCGTAGATGAACTGGAGATTGGTGGTCTTTCCGCACAGACCGGGGCCGTAGTACACCACTTTCGCCGCCATCTGCATCGTGCTGTAGTTGAAGAAGACCATGGGTTCAGCCTGACGGCTTGCTCGGGGAAGTTAGCACCCGATCTTTCGTCAGGTCAAGGAGTTCCGCGCGGGCGAGCAGGTCAGCCAGGGCTTGCCGGGGCGGATCGGGGGTCGCCAGGCGGGCGCGCTGGCGCAGGCTTTCGCGTCCGAGGGCGACGACGATCGGTACCGCTTCGGGAGCGATCCGCTCGAGCTCGGCGAGCTCGAGCAGGAAGGTGGCTTGGTCGCCTCGCGCCGCCGGACCGGTGATCCCCGCGGCGGGATCGGCGAGCGCCAGGGCCTTGGCGAGCGCGTCGATCGCCAGCCCCGCGAAGCCCGGCCGGACTTCGGCGGGCAGCCCGGAGCGACCCGCGATCTCCATCGCCAACGCAGCGACGGTCGTCACGGCGCCGGCCATCATGGTGGCCACGAGGTGATAGAGCGGCCGCTCGCCGCCCGAAATGACCGCTGCGGAACCGCCGAAGGAGAGCGTGAGGCGCCGGCCAAGGGCGACTGCATTCGGGTCGCCGTCGAGCGCAAAGAAGACGCCGGCTGCGGCGGCGATCGCACCTTCGCGGGTAGGAAAGGCGCGCAGCGGATGGAAGCCGCCGATCGCGGTGCCGCCGGAGCGCAGAGGCGCGAGCACCTCTGCCGAAGCAACGCCGGAGACGTGCAGCGCCACACCGGCCTGCGGACGTCCGGCGAGGGCCTCGGCGACTCCGGAGAGCGCATCGTCAGGAACCGCGATCAGCAGGAGATCCTCGCCGCCGGAGGAGAAATTCCGGGCGTCGGTCGGCGGCACGCCAAGCCAGCGGGCGCCGGCCTCGGTACCTCTCGAACCCGCCCGGCCCGCCACCTGCTGCAGCGCTCCGCCGCAGGCTCCGATCCAGGCCGCGAGGCTGCAGCCGACCGATCCGGCGCCAACGAGGCTGAAGCGCAGTCCAGTCAATCGCGGAGGAGAGGGGCCCACTGGGGTAAAATACGCGGGTCCGGGAGCTTACGCAACGCGCCGCAGCACGCAGGGCTCCGGTACAACTGTCCAAAATCGACATGCGCCCAATCCGTCCAGCCGTAGAACTGACTCCGCGCGATCGCGAAATCCTGCGCGATGTCGTGCAGACGTTCATCCTCGTGGGTGAGCCGGTCAGCTCGCGATCGGTCGCGAAGCATGTGCAGCACGGCGTCTCGGCGGCGACGATCCGCAACGTCATGGCCGATCTCGAAGAGTGGGGTTACCTCGAGCAACCCCACACTTCGGCGGGTCGGGTCCCAAGCAGCGCCGGCTATCACCTCTACATCGAAGCGCTGATGGAGAAGGGGAGCCTCTCCGAGGACGATCGGCGGCGCATCGACGGTGACTTGAACGGCAGCGAGGCCGAGCCCGGGCGGCTCGTCGCCCTCACATCGCAGCTGCTCTCGCGGCTCTCGGGGCAGATCGGCATCCTGGTGACTCCGGCGATCGGCGACACGGTTCTGCGAACCGTCGACTTCGTGCCGCTCTCCGGGCGGCGGGTGCTGTGCGTCGTGGTGTCCGAGGCCGGATTCGTCGAGAACAAGCTGCTCGAGGTCGACGAAGAGCTGTCGCGGCAGGAGTTGATCCGGATCTCGAACTACCTCACCGAGAATTTCAGGGGTCGGACCCTGCGCACCATCCGCGAGCGCCTGGTCGCGGCGATGACGGACGAGCGGACGCAGATGGACGAGCTCCTCGGGCGCGCCATCTCTCTCGCCCAGCGCTCGCTCGAGTCGAGCCAGGGTCCGGAGGTTCTCGTCGAAGGAACGGCGCAGCTGCTGGCGCGGCCGGAGCTCGAGAACCTCTCGCGCGTGCGGCTGCTGCTCGACATGTTCGCCGACCGCCAGCGCCTGGTGGGCCTCCTCAGCCAGTGCATGGAGGGCAGCGGCGTCCGCGTGGTCATCGGGGAGGACAGCTCGGTGACTTCGGACCTGGGTTTCAGTCTCGTAGCGCGGCCGTTCGGCGCCGGTGAAGGCGCCCATGGGACGCTCGGAATCTTCGGTCCGTCGCGCATGGCCTACGAGCGGATCATTCCTTTGGTCGACTATCTGGGAGAATCCCTGTCGCGGGCGCTCGAGTCGAGCGCCAGCAGATAGTTCATATGGAGCTGTCATGAGCGAGTTCGACGATTCCAGGTCCGGAGGTCCGGCGGGCGACTCCGCTCCGGACGGCTACGACGAGACCGTGGTCGAGATCCTGAGCCTCGGCGACGAGGCAGATGCCGCGGACGTCCCGGGTGCCGGCTCCCGGACGGCGAGCGCCGATGCGCGCCACATCGAGTCGCAACTTGCGGCCGAGCGTGAGCGGATGCTCAGGCTGCGAGCGGATTTCGACAACTACCGCAAGCGCACCGAGCGCGAGCGCGGCGAGGTGGAGCGCTACGCTCTCGCCGACATGCTGCGCGAGCTTCTACCCGTGGTCGACAACCTCGAGCGCGCCTTGGAAGCCCAGAGTGAAGGCGCCGATCTGCGCAAGGGTATCGAGATGATCGCCCGCCAGTTCCAGGAGCTGCTGAAGCGTCAGGGCCTCTCGCCGATTCCGGCGCTCGGCGAGCGCTTCGACCCTTCCGTGCACGAGGCGGTCTTCCAGGAGG
>JBDSRU010000499.1:0-2731 GCA_039929145.1 Thermoanaerobaculia bacterium | reverse complement strand
GCTTTATGAGGGTTCGAACAGGGTGGCAGTGCGCGCGGGTGAACTGCTCTATGGGGGCAGCATGGTCAGCCTGTATCGCACCACGGCCGAGGATGAGGCAGAGGCCTTCGCCTACCTTCGCCGACATCGGGACAAGGAGTACAGCGCCGTCGACTGCCTGAGCTTCGTGATCATGCTCAAGCGCGGGATCACCGAGGCTTTCTCCTTCGACGAAGACTTCGCGCACCGCTTCGTGATGCAGCCGGGAGCGAAGCGGGAGTAAAAAGGAAGGATCTTGGGAAACTCGCGCGGGTAAATTGCAGCGCCAGATCGGGCGCGAAGAGCCCTTCTCGCGCCGATCCCTCCCGCCCTCAGCCACCGCTTAGGTGCGCTTCCTTGACCGGCCGCCTTTGAGGCGCTCCGTGATCCGGCCCTGCAAATCGCGGCCTGGCGCCGCCGCAGCCCAGAAACGCCGAACGCCCCGAAGAGTCTCGGGGCGTTGGGTGTCGATGCTGTTCCGATTCGTTCCGCTTCTCAGTTGCCCGTCTGCACGGTGGCTTCGAAGGTCGTCACCTGACCGACCGAGTCGGTCACCGTGAGCGTCACCAGGGCCTGCGCCTGGCCATTGCGGCCGTAGCGGGCGGTGACGCGCTCGCCGCTGCCGCCGCGGCCGTTGCCGAAGTCCCAGGTGTAGCCGGCGATCCCGCGGTCGTCGACCGAGGGAGCCGCGTCGAAGGTGCAGGTGCCCGAGGAGCAGGTGGCGGTGAAGAGCGCGATCGGCGCCATGTCCACGCCGTCGCCGCTGAAGGGCGAGAAGAGCAGACGGTTCGGAGAGCCCGCGCCGACATCGGTCAGAGTATCTGCCGTCGCCGCGGTCGTCACCAGGGTCGAGACGTCCGCCGGCGTCAGCCAGGGATTGACCGACAGCAGCAGAGCGACCGTGCCGGCGACGTGGGGCGAGGCCATGGAGGTACCCGCCATGACCATCGTGGCGCTGTCGCTGGCGATGGAAGCCGAGAGGATGCTGTCGCCGGGAGCGAACAGGTCGACGCAGGGGCCGTAGTTCGAGTAGGTGGGCCGCGCGTTGCCGGCGCCCGAGGCTCCGACCGTGATCGCCCCCGCGACCCGCGCCGGCGACATCGTGCAGGCGTCTCCGCCGCGATTGCCGGCGGCGACGACGAAGGAGATGCCGGCGGCGATCGAGCGCCCCACGGCCTCGTCGAGAGTTTGCGTCCAGTCCGTGGCGAGGCTCATGTTGACGACCGCGCGCTTCGGCTGCGGCGCCTGGTTCTTGCGCGGCTTGGGATAGCGCGCCGTGATCCAGTCGATGCCCGCGACGAGATCCGAGACCGCCCCACGCCCGTAGCAGTCGAGCACCCGGACCGGGTGCAGCGTCACACCCTTGGCGACACCGAAGGTCGCGCCACCGGCGATCCCGGCGACGTGCGTGCCGTGGCCGTTGCAGTCCTCCGTGCCCAGTCCGTCCATGACGGTGCTGAAGGCGGCACCGAGGTCGACCCGGCCCTGGAATTCCGCATGCGTGCTCCGGATGCCGGTATCGACGACATAGAGGTCAACGCCGGCGCCCTCTGTGTAGTAGGAGTAGAGGCTGTCGAGCGCGCCCTCGTGCTGGTCGATCCGGTCGAGCCCCCACGAGGCGGCCGGCTCGGCGGCGGCGACTTCGACCCAACCGTCTTCCTCGACGTAGGCGACCCGCGCATCCGCGGCCCACTTGCCGGCGGTGGCGGCATCCGCGGAGATCGCGAAGCCGTCGAGCGCCGCAGCGAAACGACGACCGACCCGGCCGCCGTTCTGGTTGGCCAGGCTTTGGCCGAGGTCGCTCAGGCTCGGGCGCATGTCATGGATGTCGGCGTCCGCCGGGCGCACGGCGCCGTCGCGCAGGACGACGATGTACTTGCCGGCGATCGGATTCGCGGAGCGCTGAACTTGACCGGCGCCTGCCGGCGAGACGGAAATCAGGGCCAGGCTCGCGGTCAGAAGGATGGAAGCGGTGTGGGTGGTGGTGATCATGGGGGCCCCCTCGGGTTGGTTGTCGCTCTCGCGGACATCCCTCCCTAGCGCAACCCCAGTGCCACTTCCGGCACGAGCAAAAGACTAGAGCTTAAACTACTGATTCAACGATACTTCCACCTCCAAGCTGGCTCTCCGAACCGGCCCTTTCAGGGCCTGAATCCGTCCCGGATCCAAGGTTCAGTCTGGATCCCAGACGAGCTTCCTCTCGAGTTGAACGGCATTCAGATGCCTGCCGAGGAGGGGAGGAGGGGCGGAAAGAGTGCCGGCAATGCGCTGCGGAAATCGGCTGGCACTTGCGACGGCTGGCGCCGACTTCCCCCTGGCCGCCGGTAGCGTGGCCACACCTTGCCGGCGATTTCGAATTCGACCTCCGTCGCGGTGAAAAGTCCGAGCGCGACGAAGCGTCGCTCACTTCAGGCGGCACGGGTTGCGTTGGACGGGGACACGGGGGACGGAGACACTACGGCGGCTGCGCCGCCATCGTGTCCCCAGGGGGCAGACTGCGCGCGGGCGAGGGAGGGGGGCCGGGGCGGTAGAATAGGCCTCGAGGTGAGCTGATGACCATCGCAGTCAAGGCGATCTACGAGCATGGCGTCTTCAGGCCCCTGGAACCAGTCCAGCTGAACGAGGCCACCGAGGTTGAGGTGCTCTTGCCTACGGATGGGGTAGAGAACACCGACGATCCCACTGGCTGGGTAGCCATGCGCGAGTTCATCGC
>JBDSRU010000498.1:0-5101 GCA_039929145.1 Thermoanaerobaculia bacterium | reverse complement strand
GCGCGCGCGCCGCCTCGCGGCGCGCAAGACGGGCCTGCCAGAGGGCGGCGGCAAGTCCGCCAATCAGTGCGAGGGTCACGAGAGCCGCCGCAGCGACCCCGGCACGATGGCGGCGCGCGAACTTGGCGGTGCGATAGCCGAGCGCATCGCCCCGCGCTCCGACCGGGCGCTCGTCGAGGAAGGCGCGCAGGTCTTCGGCCAACGCCTCGACCGTCCGGTAACGCCGTTCGGGCTCCTTGCGCAACGCCTTGAGAACGATCGCGTCGAGATCTCCGCGCAGTCTTCGCGCAAGCTCGCGGCGAGCGACCGGCGTTTCGATGAGCTCAGCCATCGCGGCCGCAGCGTGAGTTCCTGCGCTCCCCGTGGTCGCGAGGCCGGCGCGGGTCGAAGGGCGCTTCGGCTCGAGGTCGACGATGGCGCGCTCGAGCTCGAGGCGGCTCGGCGCCGCGAACGGGCGCTCGCCGGTGAGCAACTCGTAGAGCAGGGTACCCAGGGAGTAGACGTCGGTCGCCGTCGTCACCGCTCGCCCCAGAATCTGCTCGGGCGCGGCGTAGGCCGGCGTCATCAGCCGTTCGTCGAGCTCGGTGAGAACCTCGCCTGGAGCCTGCTCGGAGCCGTCGTCGCCCCCGAGGAGTTTGGCGATCCCGAAGTCGAGCAGTTTTACCGTCGCGTCCGCGGTCACGAAGACGTTCGAGGGCTTGAGATCGCGATGCACGACGAGCGATCGGTGCGCATAGGAGACCGCCGCGCAGACTTCGAGGAAGAGGCGCAGGCGCGCGTCGACGGCCAGCGCGTTCCTCACGCAGTAGTCGGTGATCGGCTCGCCTTCGACGCGTTCCATCGCGAAGTAGAGCCGCCCGTCGACGGTGAGCCCGCCGTCGACGAAATGCGCGATGTGCGGATGTTCGAGACGCGCGAGGATGGCGCGCTCGCGCCGGAGGCGCGCTTCGAGATCGGGGCGCGCGGGCCCCGACACGACGAGCTTGAGGGCGACCTGCTGCACGAAGTCGGCGCCGGCGCGCTCGGCGAGCCAGACGTCGCCCATCCCGCCGGCGCCCAGGCGGCGCAACAGCCGGAAGGGCCCGGCACTGGCTCCTTCTGCAGGTGTTTCGTCGGGGAGGTCCCGAGCGGCGAGGAGTGGTGCCGCGAGCACCTCGACCGGCAACGCCAGCGGTCCATCGCTATCTGCCGCGGCGAGCAGGGATTGAACCTCGCGCGCGAGCTCCGGATCGGCGGCGGCGATCGCCGCCAGGCGTTCCGGACGCGCAGCCGGTTCGAGGTCGAGCAGCTCGTCGAGGCGCTCGGAGGCGCGGCGAAACTGTTCGGCGTCGCTCAAGGAGCCGGGATGCTATCGCAGGGAGTCAGGTCGTTCCCGGCAGGTTGCCGCGCTCCGAGCGTCGACCTGGGCGCGTCTTTGGTATCGTGCGCGTAGCTTCATTCGCGAGGAGATGAGATGAGAATGATTCAGCGTTGTACGCGGTGCATCCTGCTGGCCGGCCTGCTGGCTGCGCCGTCGTTCGCCGGTAGCGCCGAGAAGACGGTGGCCTTCAAGATTGGCGAGTGGATCGACCTCACCTCGACCGACGGCCCGGTCACGCTGCACCGCATCCGCCTGGTGCGCGAGGGTGGGTTCACCAAGTCGAGCTTCATGCGCCCTGGCAACAGCCAGTATCTGGACGATGTACAGATCCAGCTCGAATACACCAACGACTCGACGAACGACTGGAAGGCGAAGTTCGACATCGAGTGGCTGGACGCCGACGGCAACACGATCGACGGCTACAAGGGGGAGGAGGGCCTCGACAGCGAGCAGCGCCACGAGGACCAGACGGTCACGGTGTCGACGCTCAAGTACGGTCTCGAAAAGGCGAGGAAGCTGAAGATTCGCATCGACACCAACCCGGACTGAGCTCCGCCGGCCAGCGCCGGCGCCACTGCCCACTTCCGACGCGAAGATCGTTGGCGATGCCGACCATCCATTCGCCGCGGCCCGCTTTTCTCCTCGCCGATGCGATAGCGCTCGCCCGTGCGCGCTTCGGCGTCGCCGGCGCGACCACCGAGCTGGCAGGCGAGCGCGTCCTCAATTTCCTTATCGCCGCGAGCGACTCCAGTGGCGCAGGCTTCGTGCTCGCTCCCACACTGCAAGTCACCAACCCCAAATCCTGAGCGCCAGAGCGGCTCGGCAAGTCCAGGACGCTATTCTTTTCCTGCTTTCCCGACAGGGGTGGCCGGTTCAATGCGGAGAATCCGAATGAGGAGCCAAGGGCCAATTCCGGCCCGCGAGGGAGGCTTCCCATGGGACGCGAGCAGATCGACGGTCGGATCGGACGGCGGGCATTGCAGGCGACGATCGTGGCGATGGCCGCGGGACTCGCGGCAGCGGGCGGTCTCTCGGCGCAGTTCTCCCATATGGTGGAAGACATCCACGCCGGACCGCCGAGTAGCACACTGACGTTGCCCTTTCCCGTGGTCCTGGCCGGCAACCAGGCTCTTCTCCCGGCGGACGACGGGCTCAACGGCTGCGAGCTCTGGTCGATCGACTCCGCCGGCAGCGGCGCGCAGCTGGTCGAGAACATCAGCGGCTCCGGTGGCGGGGTGCTCTGCAGCACGCCGCTCCTCTCCATCGGGGATCGCATCGTCTTCGTCGCCAACGACGGTTTCGTCGGCGGAGAGCTCTGGGTGAGCGACGGAACGCCCGCCGGGACAACGCTGCTCGAGGACCAGACGCCGGGCGCGGGCTCGACGTTCGCCGCCTTTCCGAGCTTTTCCCGCCTGGGCGCCCTGGCGGCGATCGTAGTCGCCTCGAACCGACTTCAGTACGTCGACGGAACGACGGCGACCGGCCTGACGGAGATTCCCGGCACGACCAACCTACAGACGCTCCTCGGACCGCTCGCCCAATCGGTGCTCTACCGGAGCAGCGCTGGACAGCTGTGGCGGGCTCGGCAGAGCTCGGCCACGATGGTGGTGGATCCCAATCCGGGCGGCGCCGACCCCAACGGGATCGCCAGCGGCGTCTACGCTCTTTACCGGACGTTCGCCGCCTTTTCGGCCGACAACGGCGCGAGCGGGCTCGAGCCATGGGTGACGGATATCGCCGGTACGAACGCCCATCTACTGCTCGACATCGTCGCCGGGGCGGCGACCTCGACGCCCTCTGGCTTCATCGGTACCGACGAGAAGCTCTTCTTCACCGCGGCCGATCCGACGCATGGCCGCGAGCTCTGGATTCATCGCTCGACGACCGGGCTCACAGAGCTGGTCAAGGACATCCAGCCCGGCAACAACGGCTCCAATCCGACCCAGCTCGCGGAGCTCGACGGGCGGCTCTATTTCGTCGCCGACGACGGGACGCACGGCGCGGAGCTGTGGACCAGCGACGGAACGGAGGGTGGAACGCACCTCGTCAAGGAGATGGTGGCCGGTTCGGCAGGCGCCGCGATCCAGCAGCTCTGGGTC
The DNA here is from genome assembly GCA_039929145.1 of Thermoanaerobaculia bacterium. Classification (GTDB taxonomy): domain Bacteria; phylum Acidobacteriota; class Thermoanaerobaculia; order Multivoradales; family JAGPDF01; genus JAGPDF01. The sequence goes on along the minus strand of JBDSRU010000498.1, from coordinate 1,642 downwards.
GCCGGAAGAGAGATCTATCTCTCCCGCTTTGGCGCAACCGACGAGTATTGGCAGACCGACGGGACGGCTGCCGGCACTCTCCTCGTCGAACGCCGCGCCGTACGCGGCGACGTCGCCGTCGCCGGCGAGCGCTTCTTCGCGCACGGCGTCGACTTCGCGACCGGCACCGAGCCCTGGGTCTTCGATCTCGCCGACCAGCAGCACGGCCCGGTCTGCGATCGCAAGATCGGCTTCGTCCCGGACGACCCGGCGACGAGTTTCGTGCGGCAGTTGCACCTCGCCAATCCGGCCGCGATCCGGTCGCTCGCCGTAGTCCTCGACCTGGCGCATACCTATGTCAACGACCTGAAGATCACCCTCACCCACGTCGAGACCGGGACGTCGGTCGTTCTGGTCAACCGGCTGTTGAACCCCAGCAACGGCGAATGCAGCGGCGACGACCTCGACATCACCTTCGACGACAGCGCCGCGTCTTTCCCGGCCTCCGCCTGTGCGACGGGAGACCCGGCGCTGCCGCGGTATTCCACCTTCAAGTCTCAGGAGCCGCTCGCCGCATTCGCGGGCGAATCCGTCGCCGGAACCTGGACTCTCGAAGTCATCGACAACGTCGCGCAGGACATCGGCGCGCTCGACTCCTGGTGCCTCGACCTCCGTACCGCGCTGGTCAGCGACGACGGATTCGAGAGCGGCACGCTGGGCGGGTGGTCGGCGGCGGTCGAGTAGTCGACGCAGACGCCCGCTAGCGAGACAACTCGAAAAAGCCTCTGAGGGGTGGCGCCAGTTTGATACCTTGCCGCGCCCGGGAGATCCGAGATGAGAATGAGACGAGTGGTGGGCGCGATGCTCGTCGTCCTGTGTTGCGGGTCGGGCCTGGCCTATGCCGACACGGCCGAGAAGATCGTTGCCTTCAAGCTAGACGAGTGGATCGACCTCGCCTCGACTGACGGGCCGGTGACGCTGCACCGCATCCGGGTGGTGCGCGAGGGCGGCATCAGCAAGTCGACCTTCATCCGGCCGGGCAACAGCCAGTATCTGGTCGACGTCCAGATCCAGCTCGAGTACACCAACGACTCGAGGAAAGACTGGGAGGCGAAGTTCGACGTCGAGTCGCTGGATTCCGGGGGCGAGGCGATCGACGTCTACCGCGGCGACGAGGGGCTCGACAGCGAGCAGCTCCACGAGGAGCAGACGGTGACGCTGTCGACGCTCCAGTACGGTCTCGAAAAGGCGAGGAAGCTGAAGATTCGCATCGACACCAACCCGGACTGAGCTCCGCCGGCCAGCGACGGCGCCACTGCCCAGTTCCGACGCTAAGATCGGTGGCAATGCCGACCATCCATTCGCCGCGGCCCGCCTTTCTCCTTCCCGACGCAGTCGCGATCGCCCGCGAGCGCTTCGGTATCGCCGGCGAGACCACCGAACTGCCGGGCGAGCGCGACCTCAACTTCCACATTGCCGCTCGTGGGGAGAGCTTTGTCCTCAGGATCGCCCACGCCGGCGAGTCGCGTGCCAACCTCGAGCCGCAGCACGCGGCGCTCGCCCACCTCGCGCGCCGCGAGCCGGGCCTCGCGCTGCAGCGGGTCGTCCCGGCGCTCGACGGCGCCGAGCTGGTCGAGATCCAGGACCCCTCCGGCGGACGCCA
>JBDSRU010000497.1:0-2569 GCA_039929145.1 Thermoanaerobaculia bacterium | reverse complement strand
GCCGGCCGCGAGCGTCGAGTTCGCCGCTCGATTGGCGGCGCTACGCGGCGGGTCGAAGCCGGACGACGAGTTGGCCGAGCGCGCCCTGGCCGGCCTCGCCTTCCATGCCGAACCCGCGGCGCCGCTGGCGATCGTCCATTTGGCACGTGAGGGCGCGACGGAGGAGCTCCGCGCACAGTCGCTCTTCTGGCTGGCGCAGACCGGGGAACCGCGCGCGGCGCGGTGGATTCGCGAAGCGATCGCGCGGGACCCGGCGAGCGAAGTGCGGGAGCAGGGGGTCTTCGCGCTCTCTCAGCTAAACGACGGGGCGACCGAGCTGCTCGCGCTCCTGCGCGAGAGCGGCGATCGCGAGGTCAAGCGCCAGGCGATCTTCTGGCTCGGCCAGTCCGACGATCCGCGGGCGACCGCCGAGCTCGAGCGCCTGCTCACCCGGTGAGGTCGGTCGGGCTAGGCGCCCGGCACCGGAAAGAGAAACTCGAGCATCCCCGGCAGGCGATGCGCCCAGGCCGCCTCGTCGTGACGCCCGCCGGGCTCCTCGATCCACCTGAGGTCCTGCCCTTCCTTGAATCCGCTGCGCTCCAGCACCCGGCGCAGCCGGCGCAGGCGCTTCATCGCACCGGAGGGCGACTTCGGTGGCGTCTTGCGGCGGCGGTTCCGCCGCCCCTCGAGAGTCCCGACGTCGAGATAGGCCCGTCCGACCGCCGGTGGATGCCGTTCGATCCCGAGGGTGAGCGCCTCCTCGGCGAAGAAAAGCGACGGGCTCATCGCACCCACGAGGCCGAAATTCTGCCGGCGAGCCCAGAAAGCGAACAGACTGATGAGCCCGCCCATCGAGGCGCCGGCGATCGCGGTCGTCTCCGGTCCACGCTGGACACGGAAGCTGCGCTCGACCAGCGGCTGCACTCTCTCCGTCAACCAGTCGAGGTAGGCCTCCCCGCCACCGCCGCCGTAGCGCCGATCGCGAAACGAGGCGTACTCGTGGATGCGTCGCACTCCCGCGTTGGGAATCGCGACCGCGATGACCGGGCGCCCGCGATGGGCGAGGCGGTCGAGTGCACGCTCGGCGTGCCACGAACCGGCGTAGGCGGTCGCGGGGTCGAAGAGGTTCTGTCCGTCGTGCAGATAGATCACCGGAAAGTCTTCGCGACCCTCGCGGTATCCCGGAGGCAGATAGACCTGCACCGCCCGCGGCGGTACCTCTCCCGCGATGACCGGAGAGAGCAGAAGCTCACCCCGCCCCCGCCGCTCGCGCCCGACCGCCTGCCAGTAATCTCGAAAGCCCGCCCGGGCGTCCGTCGTCCGGCTCATTGCACCTCGAGCCCCGAGCCGAACAGGCTCCGTGGCACGACGAAAACGGCTAGCGTCACGACACCGGCCGCCACGATCGCCACCCAGGACGAATGTCTCCCCGGCTCACCGCCCCAGCGAGTGCCTCGCGCCACCAGCAGCGCCACGCCCCAGACGACGACGGCCACCGCGGACTGAATGCCGGTGAGATCAGGTCCGGAAAGTCCGTCGGCCCACCAGGTGCCATAGGCGTACTTGTGCACCGCCGGCCCGAGCACGAGGCCGCCGAACGCAAGCAGCGTGATCGCCGCCCAGCCCTGCCGACGCGCCTGGTCCCGCCGAGCGGCCGCCGAGAGCACCGCGGCGTTCGAAAACAGCATGCCGAGAAACATCGTCGCGATATGCGGCAGGAAAAGGAGCGCCGGCACGGTGCCGCGCTCGGGATCGAGAGCGGCGATGTGAGATTGCCAGACTACGGAACCGATGGTGATCGCGAAAGCAGCGAGCCAGAGCAGGGCGACATTCGTGCGTTTCATCGCCTGCAAGCCTATCGAAACCGTGCGCGAGCTTGCCGATGTGGCGTGCCGCGAGTCTACGCCGGCGGAAGTGGAGAAAGCGGCTGCACGGGCACCGGGCGATCGCGGTCGCGATCGACGATGCAGAGAAAACCCAGCGCCTCTCCCTGATCAGCGCGGAACTGGTGCAGCTCTCCGGGCGCGACGTAGACACAGTCGGAGGGCCCGATGGCGAAAGTCCGCTCGCCGAGCTGTACCGTCCCCCGACCGCGCAGAATGACGACAGCGTGCGGGTGCTTGTGCTGCTCGAGGGTCGAGAAGCCCCCTTCACCGACTTCGAAGTAGCGCGTCAGAAAGGCCAACGCCTCTTCGCCCTCACCCTCGCCCAGGAGCGTCTGCCGCGTGACGTCGCGAAAGAGATCGCCGCCTTCCTTGTAGGGCTTGAGCGCCACCGGCCAGCGGAACTCCGTGGCCGCGAGAACCTTCGAACCTCGGGTCATCTCTTGCCTCCCCTGCGCGCCGCGGTCTCGACCAGCGTCCGCAACTCCGCCGCTGCAGCACGCAGGTCAGGCTTTCCCAGCAAGCTTCCGCCAACGAGGAAGATCGTATCGACCGCATACGCCGGCAGCCAACGGCCGAGCTGCGCCGCGTCGATTCCGCCGGCGACCATGGCGAAGGCGGGCCGCAGCTGCCCGAGCGGAGCCAGCAGGCGGCTCTGGATCGCGCGACATTCGCGGATCGTGAACGGAAAGCGCCCACCGGCGTTG
>JBDSRU010000496.1:0-3108 GCA_039929145.1 Thermoanaerobaculia bacterium | reverse complement strand
CGCCTTCGGGGACTTCCTGCTGCCAACGACGCCAATCGGCGCCGGCGCCTCGCCGAACGAACCCGGTGACTTCGACAACGATGGCTGGCCCGACGCTGCGGTGGACAATGGCAGCGAAGGGACGGTTTCGATCGTGCTCGGCAACGGCAACGGCACGTTCTCCTCCGAGCAGGTGGTGCAGGTGGGTGGCGGCCCGCACGGCATCGCCGCGCTGGACGTCGACGGCGACGCCGACCTGGATCTCGCGACGGCGAACTTCGTTCCGGGGAATCTCTCGCTCACGCTGAACAACGGCGCTGGACTCTTCGGCAGCGCGTCGACCTTCGACAGCGGCATGGGCTGGGAGTGGACCCTGACCTCCGGCGATCTGGACAACGACGGCATCACGGATCTGATCGTCGGCGTCCGCAGTCCCGACCTGATCCGGGTGCTGCGTGGCCTGGGCGACGGCACCTTCGCCTTCCGCTCGGGCATCGCGGCGGGCGGGGGTCCTTGGATGATCGTGGTTGGGGACGTCAACGGGGACGGCAATCTGGACGTGACGAGCGCCAACGGGGGCAGCGCGAACGGTGCCGTGCTGCTCGGCAACGGCGATGGCACGCTGCAAGCGGCGGTGACCCACACGATCACGGGCGACGCCATCTCGACCGACCTCGGCGACCTCGATGGCGACGGGGACCTCGACTGGATTCTGGCGAGCTACGGCGGCGCGAGATGGGACCTTTACGTCAACGACGGTGCGGGCACCTACGCCTTCGACCAGCGCTTCTTCGCCACCCAGGCCGGCTCCTGTGCTCTGCCGTTCGATCTCGACAACGACGGTGACCTCGACCTCGCTCTTTTCGACGAGCTCGCCGACACCGTTCACCTGTGGAAGAACGCTGCCTTTCTGGCTGTCGTCTTCTTTGATCGATTCGAGCAGGGCGACCTCACCGCCTGGTCGCTGGCCGAGCCCTGATCGACGCGCCGATGCAAGGCTGCGCCGTGGCGCCGTGGTGTCAGGGCGCGAGGCGGAGGCTGAGGCCGGCGTTCTCCGGCGCGAGGGTGACCACCTTGATGCCGCGCCGAGCGAGGTCCACAACGACATGGACCTCGTTGCCGTTCGCCGTGACGTGGAAGCCGGTGCGCACGCCGCGGACCAGTGCGCCGCCGACTTGCGGGGCGCGCGGTGCCGCGCCGCGGTAAGGGCTCTCCATCCCCTTGAGCTTGATCAGCACGCGCGGGTTGTCGCCGCCGATCTCCGAATAGCTGAACGAACCGGTGACGAAGATACCGTCCCCAGTCAGTACGAGAACGGTCTCTCCGGCCGTTTCGCCGGACTCGCGCCACTCGATGCCCGTCAGTCGCCCGGCGCGCGCTGCGGCCGCCGGACCGGGAGCTGGCGCTGGATTCGGTGCGGGAGTCGGTGCGACCGCCGCGACAGCCGCCGCCGGCGGACGCGGCAGGTTCGTGGCCGGGCCGGCCGCGTCGAGGGACGGCGCCGCGCCTTCAGCGACGGCGTCCTCGGAGCTCTCCTGTCCGGCCGCTGAAACGTCGGACGGCTCCTCGGGCGGGGCGGTCGCGGGCGCCGAGTGCGGCGGCGCCGCGGCGGGAGATGTCGAAGTCGGGTCGACGCCGACCGATTCAGCCAGCGTCGTGCCGGGTTCAGGCTCCGCGTTGAGCGGCTCGGGCTTGCGGGCTGCTGGCGGCGCGGCCTCCGCTGCTACGGCGGCAGGTGGAGTGGCCGTCGAGCGCCGAGCCAGCCAGGCAGATCCCCACAAAGTCCACGCCAGGTAGCCTGCACCGGCGACGACCGCCAGGAGCAGCACGACACGCCAGACGCTCGATCCTTCGCGCTCGCTCGACGCGGCTGCGGCCGCCGCCATCATGGGCAGCGGTGCCTCTTCCCGCAAGGCTTCGCGCACGATGTCGGCGGTCTGGGGGTCGGCTTCGTCGAGGCTGGTGAAGACGGAGAACGCCCGCCTGCCATCCGCTGACGGGCCTGACTGCGCCGGCGCCTGCTGCAGCTGGAGCGGCTTCGGCAGGCGCTCGAGCGCCGCGAAGTCGAACGGCTCGCCTCCGAGGGCAGCCTCGGCTGCCCGGTCCGGCTCGCCGTAGATATCGCCGAGCGCTTCGAGTTCGAGGTTGCCTGTCGGCGTCGGATTCAGTGGCGGTGCGGGAGTTGCCGGGAAAAAGTCCACGGCGAGTGGGGCTGACGGCGCTTTTGCGGAATCCGTTCCGAAGGCGTAGCCGGTCGAATCGAGCAGCGAGTCCTCGGCGAGCGACTGCTCGAGGAACTCGAAAAGCGCTTCCGCGATGTGATCGCGGCTCTGGCTGTCGAGCTGGAGAAAGCGGATGCCAACCCCTGCCGGCTGGCCGGGCCCGAGGTACTTGTCGCGCACCCAGACGACTTCGCCGGCGCCCTGAACGGGCTTTCTCTCGACGCCGAGATTGAACTCGAACACCAGCTGGGTGCCGAGCGGCGGCGGCGCCGGGTGCTTGACGAACATGCCGGTCGCCGAGACGTTCGCGGCAAAGCCGTTCTGATAGGCCACCGTGCCTTGGAAGTGCAGCCGCACGACCGCGTCGAGCGGCATGCGGGTCGAGCGTTGGAACTCGCCAGAGACGTTGTCGTCGGACTCCATGGGCACGGTCTAGTTTATGCCGAAAGCTTTTCCCAATCCGACTCGTCGGCGTCGAGCGCGATCGCGAGACCGCCGTTCGACCCCGCGAAGACCGGATCGTCGACGATCGTCACCTTGCCGCCGCCGACGTCGGCCAGGCTTTTTTCGAGCGCGCCGGAGAGTCCGCGGATTCTCGAGCCACGGCCGGAGAGAATGACGTTCTTGCGCACTCGCTCCTGGTACTCGGGTTCGACCGCGGCCAGCAGGTCGAGCATGGTCTCCGAGAACGGCGCCACGAGGCTTTCGCAGGCGAGGCGCATTTCGTCGGTGATATCGACCTTCTGGGCCTTGCCCTGGGAGGGGGCGGAGACCACGACCTTCTCCTTCTGCTCGCCGACGAAGCCGAACTCTTCCTTCCAGCTGCGCACCATGTGCTGCGAGAACTGGATGCCGGGATGGCGCTCGGCGATCAGCTTGCCGAGCAGGTCGTCGATCGAGTCGCCGG
>JBDSRU010000495.1:0-3223 GCA_039929145.1 Thermoanaerobaculia bacterium | reverse complement strand
ATCAGGCCCGCGCCCGAGCTGGCCACTGTGAACATGCTCGAAAGAACCGCCGCCTGGAGGCAGAACCGGAAAGCTGAACGCATACTCATGGGAAGTCCCTCCCGTAGAACATAACATCGGCAGGTTTTCCGCTTCGGCCGAGCCTCAGGGTCGAAGGCGCCGCTCAACCGCCGTCGGAGGAGTAGATCTCTTCGACCCGCTCGGCGAACTTCTGGCGCACGACGTTGCGCTTGAGCTTCATCGTCGGGGTGAGCTCGCCGCCGTCGACCGTGAACTCGGTCGGCAGCACTTCGAACTTGCGCACCGTCTCGAACCGCGCGAGACCGCCGTTGACGCGCTCGATCTCGCGTCCAAGAAAAGTTCGGACGAGTGGACAGCGGGAGGCGTCGGAGAGAGAGCGGGCCGGCGAGCCCAGCCGTCCGGCAAGGGTCGGCAGTTCCGCCGGATCGAGCGTCAGGAGCGCGGCGACGAAGTTGCGCTGCTCGCCGAGCAGGACGGCGTGTGCCACTCCTTCGATCTCGCGCAGCCGGCCCTCGATCGGCGCTGGAGCGATCTTCTTGCCTCCCGAGGTGATGAGCAGCTCCTTCTTGCGGTCGGTGATGCGCAAGAAGCCGCCGTCGCCGAGCACACCGATGTCGCCGGTATGAAACCAGCCCTCGGCGTCGATCGCCGCCGCAGTGGCCGCCGCATCCTTGCGGTAGCCACGGAAGATGTTCGGGCCGCGCATCAGGATCTCGCCGTCTTCGGCAACTTCGAGCTCGACTCCAGGCATGATCGGTCCGACCGAGCCGGTGCGGAAACGCCCCGCAATCGAGATCGTGCCGGGGCCCGAGGTCTCCGACAGGCCGTAGATCTCGAAGATCGGCACACCGAGAGAGAGAAAGTATTCGAGCGTGCCGAGGGAAATCGGGGCTGCCGCCGAGGCGGCGTGGCGCACGCGGTGCAGGCCCAGTTTCGCCCGCACCTTGCCGAGCACGAACTGGTCGGCCACGGCGGCCAGGAAGCCCACACGTTCGCCGCGCTGCGCCGCATAGCCGGCGGCGAGCGCCTTCGTTCGCGCCCACCCGAGAATCCGCCGGCGCAGCGGGGGGGCTTCGGCGATCGCCTTCTCGACCGCGGTCTGGAGCTTCTCCCAGACCCGCGGCACGGCGAAGAAGATCGTCGGCCGGATCTCGCGCAACGCTTCCGGAACGCGCTCCATCGCGCCCACGAAATAGGTGCAGCCGCCGTGCTGCAGCGGCAGGTGCAGGGTCAGCATCTGCTCGGCGATGTGCGCCATCGGCAGGTAGGAGAGCTGACGGTCGTCGGAGGTCAACTGAATCGTTTCGTGCGCGCAGCACCAGGCGGTCCAGACGAGATTGCGGTGGGTCAGCTCGACGCCTTTCGGCAGGCCGGTGGTGCCCGAGGTGTAGATCAGGGTGGCGACGTCCTCTTCGCGCTGCGCCGCGATGCGCCCGGCGAGCGCCGCTTCGCCGGCGCCGGCACCGAGCTCGAGCAGGCGGCGCCAGGAGACGATCGCCGGCCGGTCGCCTTGGGCCTCCGACTCTGCGACCTCCCCCGGGTCGAAGAGCACGATCGTCCGCAGGCGCGGAGCGCCGCCGCGCGCCGCCAGGAGCTTCTCGAGCGCCGCCGGGGTGTCGGCGACGGCGATCGTCGCCTCGGTGTGATCGAGAACGTAGGCGCACTGCTCGGGAGTGTTGGTGACGAAAATTCCGGTCGGAATCGCCCCCGCGACGATGGCGGCGAGATCGGCGATCGCCCACTCCGGACGGTTCGCCGACAGGATCGCGAGGCCGGTGCCCGGCACGACGCCCAACTCGACGAATCCGGCGGCGGCCTGGCGGACGGCGGTACGGTACTCGCGCCAGGAGATCGTCTCCCAGCCGGATTCTGTCCGGTGTCCGAGTGCCGGCAGGTCGGCGAACTCCGCCCCGGCGCGATCGAGCTGCGCGACGACTGTCCCCTCAGAAGGTCTGCTCATCGCGCGTGACGCTAGCACCATGCCGCGCCGGCCGAAACCTGAGTTCTTCCGAGCGGCGGTGCAGCCGATCCGGCGAAGGAGCCGCTGCTATAGTCCACAGCCAATCACCGCCAGCGGCGCCGATCGTCAGGCCCGCGTGAAGATCTGCCGGATTCATCGAGCCCGCGGACTTTCGGCATCGACGATGGGGGCAACGCCGTGACCGCAATCCAACGGCGGCTCGAAGAACTCGACAGTACGCTGTTCTCGGGCATTCCCAGCCAGTCGTCGGAGAACGACCGCCGCTCGCTGCTGGCCTGTCAGGTCGCCGTCCGCCGCCTCGAACCTGCGTATCGCTACCTCGAGATCGGTTCCCATCTGGGCGGCAGCATCCAACCCCATCTGCTCGACGATGCCTGCGTGCGGATCTACTCGCTCGACCGCCGCCCCGCAAGCCAGCCGGACGCCCGCGGCCCCGCCTTTCACTATCCGGAGAACTCGACGGCTCGCATGCTCGACAACCTCCGCCGGCTCGCTCCGGAGAGCGTCGCGAAAGTGGTTTGCATCGACGGGGATTCGCGCTCGATTCGACCGCAGGCGATCTCCGACCGGCCGCACCTCTGTTTCATCGACGGCGAGCACACCGACCGCGCCGTCGTCGCCGACTTCCATTTTTCGCTCGCGGTGCTGGCACCCCGTGGCGCGATCGTCTTTCATGACGCGGAGGTGGTCTACAACGGCATTGCGGAGTCGATCGCCCATCTCAGGCAGGCGGGAATTCCTTTCCGGGCCTATCACCTGCCGGACGTCCTTCTGGTCCTCGAGATCAACGACTTTCCCCTTCATGCCTCGCCGCATCTGCTGCCCATGCTGATCGACAACCACGTCGGTTTTCTCGCTGCGCTGCGCGCCAACGACCACTACCGCCGCTTCGCCAACCGGGCGCCTTTCCATTGGTTGCGCCGGGCACGCGCCTGGGTCGCCCGAGGATCGGCCCGGCCATGAGGGTGCTCGTCGTGGGCGGCGCGGGCTATGTCGGCGGAGCGGTCACGGATCTGCTCACGCAGACGTCGCATGAGGTACGTGTCTTCGATGCCTTGCTCTACGAGGAGTCGTACCGCAAGCCGGTGGAGTTCGCCTACGGCGATGTGCGCGACCGCGCAGCGCTGCGGCCGCATCTCGACTGGGCGGAGGCGGTGATCTGGCTCGCAGCGCTGGTCGGCGATCCGGCGTGCGCGCTCAACCCGGATGTGAGCGTGGCGA
>JBDSRU010000494.1:0-4692 GCA_039929145.1 Thermoanaerobaculia bacterium | reverse complement strand
GCTCGTGGCCGCGCCGCCGTCTCCGCCGCCGACGCGCTCGACCGGGGGCTCGAGCGGCTGCGCGACCTGTTGCGCGCTGTCGAGCTCCTGGGCGAAGCCTCGCCACGTACGCGCGCCTGGCTGCTGGCATCAGGAGAGCGGCTGTCGATGCCGCTCTTCACCGCGGCGCTCGCCACATCCGGGCTCGCCGCCGAGGCGATCGACGGCACGGAGGCCCTGGTGGCTGTCGGCTCGCACGACGACGCCTTCCCGGATGTCGCCGCGAGTCGAACCCGGCTGGCGGAGCGCCTGGCGAACCTCGGCGGCGCTTTGCCGGTCGTCGCCGGCTTCTTCGGTGGGGACGCTTCGGGCGAGATCCGGCTCTTCGGCCGCGGCGGATCGGACACCTCGGCGACGGCGCTAGGAGCTGCGCTTCATGCCGAGCGAGTCGAGATCTGGACAGATGTCGACGGGATAGCCACCGCCGATCCGCGCCTCGAGCCCTCGGCGGAGCTCCTGCCGAGGCTGTCGTACGACGAGGCCGAGCGTCTGGCGCGCGAAGGGGCGAAGGTGCTGCACTGGAAGGCCGTCGCACCGGCGCGCGCCGCCGGGTTGCCGATCGTGGTACGCAATACCTTCAGCCCGCAAGCGGCGGGGACCTGGATCGGCGGCGGAAGAGCCGACCCCCTCTGCTATGCTGAGTGGCAGTCCTCATGCGCCCGCAGGTTCGAGCCTTTCCGGCGCTAGTCGCCGTCGCCTTGCTGGGCGTCCTGCCAGCCACCGCCGCCGAGTTTCGCGGGCGTATCGAGCTGCTCGAGAAGGGGAAACCGTCGGCCGACAAGACGCTCGCCGTCGATGCCACGGTGGTGGTTTTCACCCCTCTCAAGGCGGGCCCGGCTCCGAAGCCGGTCGTCGTCGACATGGTCACGGTGCGCAAGGCGTTCCAGCCGCGGATCCTGGTCATCCCGGTCGGCTCGACCGTGCGCTTCCCGAATCAGGATCCGATCCTGCACAATGTCTTCTCCGTCTCCGGCAGGAACTCGTTCGACCTCGGTCTGCTCGGCAAGGGCGCCGGCGCGAAAGCGCTCTTCCGTGAGGCCGGTATCGTCCGGGTCTTCTGCAACGTGCACCATGGCATGTTCGGCTACATCTTCGTCGTGGCGACGCCCTACTGGGCGAAAGTCGGCCCCGACGGCACCTTTCGCATCCCGGATGTTCCCGCCGGCGCCGGCAAGCTCACGGTCTGGAACGAGCGCAGCTCGCCGACCACCCGCGAGCTGACGTTGCCGCTCGCTTCGCCTGCGACGATCGGCATCGAGATCACCATGCCGCGCATTCCGCCGCACAAGAACAAGCTGGGCAAACCGTACTCTGGAGGGGGCTATGGCTGAGCGCCGCCGCGGGCTGTCGCTCGGGACGCGAATCTTTCTGGTGACCGGACTCTTGCTGGCGCTGGCGCTCGGCGTGGCGATCATCGTCACCTCGTACCTCGGAAACCGCATCGGTCTGGCCGCCGCAACGGAACGCATCGTGGCGAGCAACTCGGTGCAGTCCGCCTCGCAGCAGGAGCGCTATCAACAGCTTCAGCTCCTGACCCGGATCCTGACCGCGGACCCCGAGCTCAAGGCTTATCTTTTGCGCGCGATCGACGAGCACGATCAGCTCTCGCTGCTCGACCAGCTCGACGAGCGCCAGGCCGATCTGGGCTACGACTTCGCCCTCATGGTCGATCCCCAGGGCAAGCTTCTGGTGCGCACCGATCAGCCAGACGCGCCCGCGGTGGACCTCTCGGACCGGCCGCTGGTCAAGAAGGTGCTGGTCGATTTCGAGGCCAGCGGCGTCTGGCAGGAAGGCAACAAGATCTACGAGGCGGTGGCGGTGCCGCTGACCCTCAGCCAGAACGTCTTCGCCTATCTCGTCGTCGGCTTCGCGATCAACGATGTTCGCGCGCTCGAGGTCAAGCAGGTGACCGGCACCGAGGTGGCCTACCTCACCGGCACCTCGACGGGCGTCGCGGTGGTCGCCTCGACGCTGGCGCCGGCGCAGCAGGATCGCCTGCTCGCCGCTTTGCGTACGAAAGGCGATCTCCTCTCGCGGGTCACGGAGCGCGGGCAGGCGGCGGATCAGGTGGAGATCGCGCTCGAAGGCGGGCGATGGCTCGCTCTCCTGGCGCCGCTCAAAGACGCGACGGGAGCCTCGGCGGGAGCGTCGGTGGCGCTCGCGTCGCTCGACAAGGAGCTCCTCGGTTACACGCGGATCCGCGACACCCTGCTCGGGCTCGGGCTGGCGACGATCGCCGCCGCACTGCTCATCTCCTATCTGGTTTCGCGCCGGGTGTTCAAGCCGGTCCGCCAACTGGTGGCGGCGACGACCGCCGCGCGCTCGGGCAACTACGAGGTGCCGATGCCGACCGGCGGCCCGGGTGAAGTCGCCGACCTCGCGACCGCATTCAATACGCTGCTCGTCGATCTGCGGGAGCGCCGCGACATGGCGGCCTACGTCTCGGCGCTGTCGCGCAACCTGCCGGAGCCGGTGGCGCGAGGAGAGGCGCCTTCGAAGGCGGAGCGGGCGCGACTCACGTTGCTCGGCGTCGACCTGCGACGGTTCGCGAGCCCACGCCAGAGCGCCGATCCGGAAGAGCTGATGCAGCGGCTGTCGCGCGACCTCAAGCGGATCCTGAACGCCGTCGAGGCCCACGGCGGGCATCTCGAGGCGGTCTTCGGACACCGGGCGATCGCCAGCTTCTCGGCCGGCATGCAGGAGGACCGCGCGCTCGCCGCCGGCGCGGAGATCCTGTCCGCGGTCTCGGCGTCCGAGAACGCGCTCGACGACTCGCAGCCACCGGCGATCGCGATCACTTCAGGCGAAGCGGTGACCGGTGCGGTGAACTTCACCGACAACGCCGAGCGCACCGTGATCGGCCTGCCGCTGCAGCAGGTCGAGGGTCTGCTGCGCGAGGCTTCACCCGGCGACATCCTGCTCTCCACGGCGGTGCACGCCGAAGTCTCTTCCGCGTTGGCGCGTACCGGCATCGAGCTCAGTCCGCAGCGCGGGCTACTGTCGACGCAGGCGATCTTCATTCTCGGTGGCGACGAAGCGGCGCGGGTCGCCGGCCGCTCGATCTCCGCGGCGCGGACCGCGATGACCGACATGGTCGGTGGTGGAGATGGAGTCTCCTTCGACACCCTGTCGGGAGTCGGCCCGGGGACGCTTCTTGGGTCACGTTTCGAAATCCTCTCGACGCTGGGCGCCGGCGGCATGGGCGTGGTCTTCAAGGCGCGCGATCGTGAGCTCGACGACCTCGTGGCGCTCAAGATGCTGAAGCGTGAAGTCGCGGGCGACGCCGCGCTCGTCGAGCGCCTCAAGAGCGAGCTCAAGTTGGCGCGCAAGATCACCCACCCCAACATCCTGCGCACCTTCGACTTCGGCGAGATCGACGGCAATCCGTTCATCTCGATGGAGTACGTGCGCGGCCTGACGCTGCGCGCCATGCTCGAGCGTTCGGGACGTCTGCCGTACTCGGCCGGCTTGCGTCTGGCGCGCCAGCTCACTTCGGGACTCGCGGCCGCGCATGCGTTGGCGATCATCCATCGCGACATCAAGCCGGAGAACATCAGTCTCGACTCGCAGGGGAATGCGAAGTTGATGGACTTCGGCCTGGCGCGACCGGTCACCCGGCTGACGCCCGGCCAGACCCAGGCCGGCTTCATCGTCGGGACGCCGCACTATCTCGCCCCGGAGCAGCTCGAAGGCAAGGAGCCTGACCAGCGCGCCGATGTCTATGCCTGCGGCGTGGTGCTCTTCGAAGTCTTCACCGGCAAGCTGCCGTTCGGCGGCAACAATCTGATGGAGATCATCTCCAAGCACCTGCGCGAAGCGCCGGCCGCGCCGCACGAGTTCTGGCCGGAGATTCCTCCGGCGCTCGAGCAGCTCCTGCTGCGCTGCCTCGAGAAGAACCCGGCGGCGCGCTATGCCGACGCCGCGGCGCTGGTGGTCGAGCTCGACAAGTTGACCTCCTGAGCACGCCGCCCCGGCGCTTGCCGCCGGGGGCGCGCAGGAGTTCGGCGGTCCGGGGGTTCCAGAAGAGGAGTGGCGGCGAAGATTCCTCCGGCGGGAGAACCGGACGCGGACTGGATCCTGCTGGCGCGCGCCGCCGGCGGGGACGAAGACGCCTTCACCACCCTCGTCGAAAGCCATCAGGAGCGTCTCGTAGGCCTCTGCTGGCGCTGGACCGGCGACCGCGAAGCGGCGCGGGACGCGGCGCAGGAGGTCTTTCTCAAGGCGTTCCGCCACGCCGCGAGAGTCGAGCCCCGGGGCCGGTTCTACACCTGGCTCTATCGCATCGCCATCAATCACTGTCTGAATTCGCTCCGCAGGCGCAGGATCGCCCGCTTCTTCTCCCTCCAGGGTCTGGGCGCAGCCGGCTCGGAGCAGCAGGACGGAGCCGGAAACGCCTTCGATCCGGCCGACGAGGGGCCGGACGCCGAGCGGACGCTGCTGGCGCGCGAGCGTTGGTGTGCCACCCGGGAGCATCTGGACCTCCTGCCGGAGAATCAGCGGGCGGTGGTCATCCTCGCCCGCTTCGAGGGGCTCTCGGGGCGCGAGATCGCCGAGACGCTGGGAATCACCGAAGGAGCGGTCGAAAGCCGCC
Organism: Thermoanaerobaculia bacterium; assembly: GCA_039929145.1. GTDB lineage: Bacteria > Acidobacteriota > Thermoanaerobaculia > Multivoradales > JAGPDF01 > JAGPDF01. The sequence goes on along the minus strand of JBDSRU010000494.1, from coordinate 62 downwards.
TGGTGCGGGCGATGCGCCGGCTCGCTCCGCAGGAAGAACGGGCGCAGCGGGTTCCAGTCAGG
>JBDSRU010000493.1:0-6255 GCA_039929145.1 Thermoanaerobaculia bacterium | reverse complement strand
CCGCGACCGGCCTCGCCCTGCTCTCGCCGGAGGAGCTCGATGTCGCGCGCTGGGCACGCGACACGCCGGAGCCAGGGGCCTTCCTCGCCAACGTTCTCGCCCAGGCACTGCAGCGCTCGGGGATGGCCCCGGGCAGAATCGCGCTCGCCGGGCGACTGCCCTTCGGCGTCGCGCACGCGGTGCTCTCCCAACTCGCCGGCGAGGGCTGGAGCTTCGTCTCCGCGAGCGACGCCCTGCTCGGCATTCGCAAGTACAAGACCGGCTCCGAGCTCGCCGAGATCCGCCGCGTTGCGAGCGTCACCTGTCAGGCGATGCGCGCCGTCGCCATTCTCCTGGCCGGCGCTTCCGTTCGCGGCGGAGAGCTCGAGCTCGAAGGGGAGCCGCTGCGCGTGGCGCGCCTCAAATCCGAGATCGCGGTTCTCTTTGCCGGCGCAGGAGTCGAGCAACCGCGCGGCAGCATCGTCGCCCCGGGCGGCGAGGGCGGGGTGCCGCATAGCTCTGGAACTCCTGGCAGGACATTGCGTGCCGGCGAGAGCCTGGTGGTCGACCTCTTTCCGCGCGGCGCCCTGTTCGCCGACTGCACGCGTACTTTCTGCGTCGGCGTTCCGCCGGATCGCCTTGTTGCTGCCTTTGCCGCGGTGCGCGAGGCCCTGTTCCTCGCGCACGCAGCCGCGCGTCCGGGAGCACAGGGCTGGGACCTCCAGGTAGCGGTCTGCGAGGCGTTCGCGGCGCGGGGCTACGCGACGACGCTCTCCCACCCCGGGACGCTCGAGGGATACGTCCATGGCCTGGGGCACGGCGTCGGCTTCGAGCTCCACGAGTTGCCGAGCTTCAAGCGCCAGGCCGAAGGGCAGGGCCTCCTCGAGGTGGGCGACGTGCTGACTCTCGAACCCGGACTCTACGATCCCTCACCGGCAGACGGCTTCGGCCTTCGCCTCGAGGACCTGGTTCACCTCGGCGAGTCGGCGACGGAAAACCTCACCCCGTTGCCCTACGAGCTCGATCCGCGCGCCTGGCTATAGGGACCGGACCGGTCGCGCCCAGCGCAGCGGCAAGCGCTACGACAGAGGACTCGGCGTGGCCTGTGCGGCACGGAAGGCGAGCACGAATCGGGCTCCCTTCGCCGTGGAGTCCTCGACCCAGACGCGCCCGCTGGAGGCGGAGACGAGGCCTCGGACGATCGCCAGACCCAGGCCAGTCCCGCGCGAGGCCGACCCTCCATCGTGCTCTGTGGTGAACTGGCGCTCGAAGATTTTCTCCCGGATCTCGATCGGCACGCCGGGGCCCTCATCTGCCACGACGACGCGAACGTCTTCCTGCACCCGATGGATGTCGACCCGGATTTCTCCTCCTTCGGGGGAGAATTTGATCGCGTTCTCGAGAAGTCCAAAGAGGATTCGATGCAAGCGGTCGGCGTCTCCAAGGACGAGTGCCCAATCCACAGCCTCGGGGCCCACGACCCGCAGGCCTTTCCGCTGGAGGAGAGTCTGGGTAGCGTTCAGAACAGAACGCGCCACGGACACCAGGTCCACAAGCTCCCTCGCAGGCCCCGCTCGACCCAGTTCCGTCCGGGACAGTTCGAGCATGCCGACGACCAGCCTTTCGAGCCGCTCGGACTCCGTGACGATGTTGCCTACGAACCGGGCCTGATCCTTTTCGCTCAACTGGCCCTCAGCCAGGATCTCAGCGGCGCCACGGATCGCGGCCAGGGGAGTTCTGAGCTCGTGACTCAGGTTGATCGAGAACCGCGCCGCCTCCTGCGCCTTGTGCTCGAGCGCCTGGACGCCATTGTCGAGCGCCCGCGCAAGGTCGCCGATCTCGTCCGGGCGATTGCGCTCCAGCGGAGTCTCCCAGGGGGTCTTTCCGACCGTGCGAGCGCGACGCGCCAGGTTGGCGAGCGGATCGACGACCGTACGACGGAGATAAACCACCGTACCCGCAAGCACGAGAATGCTGGCGACCAGAGTCAAGGCCAACTTGACCCGGATCTCGCGCTGAGCCTCGATCACGGTAGCCTGACCAGCCGGTGGCAGCGACTCCCATCGGTCGCCCGAGGTGAACTCGGCGATGAAGTACCAGCCCCCGGTCGGCAGCATCATCAATAGGAATAGCGCCGCCATCAGGCGGCGGCTGATGGGCCGGCGCACACCCGAGGGCACCGGAGGCATCCGGGCCGTACTCACTCGATTCCCCGGGCGCGATAGCCGACCCCGAACACCGTTTCGATTGGATCGGCCGAGGCACCGAGCAACTGAAATTTCCGCCGCACTCCCTTTACATGTGAGTCGATCGTCCGGTCAGAAACCAGCGCCTCGCCGCGGTAGACGCGGTCGACGAGTTCTTCGCGTGAGAACACGCGATTGGGAACTTTGAAGAGGAGGTAAAGGAGATCGAACTCTATGCGCGTCAGCGGCACCGCGATTTCGCGCCAGGTGGCCAGGTGGGAACCGGGGTCGACGCGCACAGCGCCGTGCATGACCGCAGGCGCACCCTTCGCCGGTTCTGGATGAACCGTTCTACGCAGAATGGCACGCACTCTCGCGACCAGCTCCCGGGGCGAGAACGGCTTGACCACGTAGTCGTCTGCCCCGCTTTCCAGGCCGAGCACGCGATCCACTTCGTCATCGCGGCAAGTGAGAACCAGTACGGGGATTGCAGAGGCAGCTCGGACCTGACGACAGAATTCCATGCCATCCCCGTCCGGGAGGCCGAGGTCCAGCACAAGAAAGTCGACGAGCCGGGCGTCGAGAAGGCGCCTCGCCCCGGCGAGAGTCCCCGCGACCTGGACCACGAAGCCAGCTTTTCGCAACGCGAACGCCACGACATCGACCACGGCGGGCTCGTCGTCAACCACCAGGATGCGGTTCATCCTCCTCCTTCCCTGGCAGCCAACCGAGGCGGTTGTGCAACGCCTCCTCGGCGATGATCGCCAGGAGCGCCGCCACCGCGTTGATGATCATGTCCCGCATGTCGCAGACGCGCTCCGGCGTAACTCCTTGCAGAAGCTCGTCCAGGACCCCGGCTGCCGATGCCAGGGCGACAGCACCCAGAAGCTGACCCCGAGGCTGGAGATGCCAGGCCAACGCCTGACGGCAGAGTAGAGCCAGAAGCCCATACTGCAGGAAATGGATACGCTCCTCGGGTACTGCAAGGCCGAGGACGAGGCTCCCGGTCACCAAGGCCAGAAGAACCAGCGCCAGGAAAGCGATTCGATCCGACAGCCTCACATCGAAGACGACGTGATGTACGAGCCCCACTACCGCCGCGAAGTAGAGAAGCGTCACCGACGTTCCGAGGAGATGCTGCTCCCGCAGGCCGACGACGATGTTGCGCGCATAAGGCACCGATACGAACAGGACGGCGACGTAAGCGCCCACGAGCACCCAGCTTCGAGTCGCGCTCGATCTCAGAGGGAAGATCATCGGTTTTCCGCTGTCGCTCCTTGCAGGTGCAGGTCGATCTGAATCGCATCCGGCTCGCGCTCCTGGGACAATAATGCCCTGCGAGCGGTTGTGTTGGTCGGGTCCAACGCTAGCGCCAATTGAAGGGCTCTGCGAGCCTCGCTTTCGCGACCGAGCTCCCGCAGCGCCAGGCCGCGTACGACGAGTGGCTCGACGCTCCGCGGATCGAGCGCCGCGATTCTGCCAGCCAACCGTTCCGCCGTCCGAGGATCTCCGGCACGGAGCGATCGCCAGGCCGTCGCGAGCGCGACCTCGGTCCAGCCCGCGTGGCCGGCGTAGTCGGCCAGGAATTGTTCCTCGACCCGGCGAAGCTCGGGCCAGTCTTTCTTGGTGGCCAAGTGGCGACGCAGGACCAAGGCCTTGTTGGCCGTGTCGCCGCGTTCCGCGAGCCCAAGCACAGCCTCGGAGAGCTCCGCGCCGTCCGACTTCAGGGCCTCCTCCAGAAGTCTGTCGGTGACTTGCGCCATCTCGACGGAATTTCCAGGCAGGGTTTGCAGCCAGTCGGCGGCGAGGTCTACGTTCTTGCTCTCGAGGAGATGGTCAGCCAGGGTGAGGCGCCAGGCGCTCGGCAAGTTCGACAGCTCGGAGGGCTTTGTTCGCGCGGCTACCCAGGCCTCCGCGGCAGCCACTACAGTTGCGGGATCCGCGCCGCCCCGTGCCTCGAGCGCCAGCAGGATCGGCAAGGCTTGCTTCACACGACCGAAGCGAATCAGGAGCCGGGCGTTGAGATTCATGAACCGCGAGTTGCGCTTCGCCTCGGCGGGGAACTGGTCGAGAAGCACTCTCGCCTGTTGGGCAAGATCCGCCCGAACCAGCATTTCAGCCAACCTCGTCACGGCTTCGAGGTCGCTGGGATCGTAGCCGACCGCCGCTTTCAGACTCGCGATTGCGCGTGGAAGGTCACCGGCCTGCTCGGCTGCGTTTGCTTGTGCGAAGAGCGCCGCCTGGCGCTCTTCCGGCGACAGGCAGGCAGCGCCAGCCAGGAGTACACAGTAAAGGGCCCAACGGTGGTGGCGGTGCATCCGCTAGCTTCCCAGCATTCCGAGAATGTGATTGAAGATGTTGCCGTCGAGATTCCGAAAGAGCTCGAAACTGAGCGTCGGAGATCCGATGAAAGGCCTGAGCACCCAGGCCAACTGCGCTCCGACGACTGCATGAATCACGAAATAGAGCAGCAGCGCCCTGGTGGAGCCCCGCTGCTGGTCTGGATCGCAGAGTTTGCGATAGCCCGCACGAAGGCGCGCCAGCCCGACGAAGCCTCCGGCTGCTCCGACTGCAAGCGCCAGGGCCTGCGCAAGCTTGTAGTTACGGGTGGTTCCGATCAGAAAAAGCAGGGGCAGCGAGAACGAAGCCCAAACCACTGCCGTCGAGGAGAGCGCCGTTGCCTGGAGCGCCACGGACTGCGCCAGCGACAGCGCTTTCGGTGCTCGGAGCACCTGCACCGCGTGAAATGTCGGGAAGCAGAGGGCGGCGCTTCCGAACAGCAGGAGCGGCAACTTTACCGCTGAAGTGGCGAGCTGGATCCAGGACTGGTCGTAGGTTCCCAGCGTCACGCCGAAGAGCGCGGCGGCGGCCGCTCCCCAATAAAACGCCTGTCGAGTGGTGCGACCGAGATCGCGCTCCTTGCCGATTTGCGCGATGACGCTCGTTTCGTCACGCAAGACCGCTTCGGGAAATCTGAGAGATGCCGTTTCGTTGTCCATTCTTGCCTCCTGGAGGGTAAGGGTTGCGGCTGCCAGGACCCTAGCGAGGAGAAATGGAGAACTTGTGGAGGCAGCGGGGAGAACTGCAGAAAGTCTCTCTGGCCTCGGCTAGGATCTGCCTCTGTCAAGGAGATCTGCATGCAGGATTTCGAAAAGCTCGGTCTGTTCTATCTCGGCAGGCCGGTGGACGCGGCGACGGGGGCTGCGAGTGACGAGCCTCTGCTCTACGATTCGCGCGACCTGGTGACCCATGCGGTCTGTCTCGGGATGACCGGGAGCGGCAAGACCGGCCTCGGTATCGCGCTGCTCGAAGAGGCGGCGATCGACGGGGTGCCGGCCCTGGTCATCGACCCCAAAGGCGATCTCACCAACCTGCTGCTGACTTTCCCGGATCTCTCGGCCGCCGAGTTCGAGCCCTGGGTGCAGGAAGAGGACGCGCGGAGGAAGGGTCTCGACGTCCCCGCTTACGCCGCAGCGGAGGCGGAGAAGTGGCGGAAGGGTCTCGCCTCCTGGGGTCAGGATGGGGAGCGCATCCGGCGGCTCAAGCAGGCGGCGAGCTTCCGCATCTTCACCCCCGGCAGCAACGCCGGCGAGCCGGTGTCGATTCTCGCCACGTTCGCCGCTCCGCCAGCGGAGCTGATCGACGACAGCGAGCTCTTCGGCGACCGCGTCCAGTCGACCGCCACCAGCCTCCTCGGCCTGGTCGGCATCGCCGGCGATCCGCTGCGCAGCCGCGAGCACATCCTCGTCTCGTCCCTGCTCGATCGCGCCTGGCGCGAAGGCAGGAGCTACGACCTGGCGCAACTCATCGCCGATATCCAGAAGCCACCGCTCGACAAGGTCGGAGTCCTGCCGCTGGAGAGTTTCTTCCCGGCCAGGGAGCGCTTCGAGCTGGCGATGACGGTCAACGCCCTGCTTGCGGCGCCAGGCTTCGACGTCTGGTTGAAGGGGACGCCGCTCGACGTCCAGCAGCTGCTCTACACCCCGGACGGCAAGCCGCAGATCGCGGTGCTCTCGATCGCCCACCTCTCGGACGCCGAGCGGATGTTCTTCGTCTCGCTGCTGCTCAACCAGACCCTCGCCTGGATGCG
>JBDSRU010000492.1:0-2863 GCA_039929145.1 Thermoanaerobaculia bacterium | reverse complement strand
GGTGCGGATGGCGATGTCCGGGCCGACAGCGGCGCGAATCCGGCTCAATCGATCGGTGTCCTCGGCGACATCCTTCCCCAGCTTCACCTTGAGGGCGCGGAAGCCCTGGGCGACATACTCGCGCGCTGCTTCGACAGCCGCTTCCTCCGGCTGAATGCCGATCGTCACCGACGTAGGCAGAGCTTCATGGGCCCGCCCGAGGAGGTCGACCACGGCGACGCCCAGGTGCTTGCCGAGAAGGTCCCAGAGCGCCATGTCGCAGGCCGCGCGCGCCGCCGGAGCGGCGGGGAGCTCGCGTTCGAGCCGGCGCGCCAGTTTGCCGAGCTCGTGCGCGTCCTCGCCGACCAGGAAGTGCGACGCGGCGTCGAGCGCTGCCCGGCAGTTCGCCGGCGATTCGCCGGTCACCTCGACCGCGGGCGAGGCGCAGCCGGCGCCCGAGACCCCCGACGCATGAAGGCGCACGAAAAAGAGCTCGACGTCAGCGATGGTTTCGCGCGAAATCGTGTACGGCTTGGTGAGCGGCAAGTGCTCGCGCCAGATCTCGACGGCTTCGATTCTCATGCGGGCTCCCGCGCGACGGAGCGCGCCAATTCTGTGAGTTTGTCGAGCAGCGGCTCGCCGCCATCGGCGAGCGGCAGCGAGACCGGGATTCCGAGCTCGTGGCGCAGGCGCTCGGCATGCCCGGCGAGCCCGGCGGCGTCGAGGTTCTCGCCGTTCAGCGCCAGACCGAGGACGCGCACCCCGTAGCGTTCGATGAGGTTGATCTCGTCTTCGACCGGCGGGATGCGCAGCCCCAGCTCTTCGCAACCGTCGAAGCAGAGGCGGCCCGGAGCGTGCTGCAACACGACCCCCGAGGCTCCGGCAGCGAGCAGGAGCTCCGCTCCGCACGGCCCGCTCGGATTGCGCAGCGCCGACTGGCCCTCGATCAGGATGAGCTCGGGCGAAGTGTCGCGCGCGCAGGCGATCAGCGCGCGCTCGAGCTCACCGCAGACGAAGTCATTCGGGGTGGCATCGAGGATGAAGCCGTGACGATGGCCCTGCAGCCAGCCGGTCTGGCCGGTGGTCACGAGCTCCGCGCTCACGCCGCGCGCACGGAGTCCGGCGAGGAGCAAAGTCGCGGTGGTCCGCTTGCCGAGGGCGCAGTCGGTGCCCAGCACGGCAACGCGCGGCGCGGCGAGGCCGAGCGCCTCACCTGTCCAGAAGCGCAGATCGGCGAACTTCGGGGTACGCCGGATGTCGTGCAAGCGTGCTCCCGAGGCGGCGGCCGCTGCCGCGATCTCGGGGTCGTCGTCGAGCAGCTGATGCAGGCCGTTGACCGCGCCGATGCCGCGCCGGACGCCTTCGAGAACGACGAGACGCATCTCCTCGGGCATCCGGCCCCCGTGGAAGGCCACGCCGACGATCATCCAGTCGGGCGGCTCCGGCAACGCACCGAGCGCCTCATCGAGGGTCGAAAAACAGGGCAGGCCGCGGGCTCGCCCATCGAGCACGTCACCGGCGTCGCGCCCGGCGTGGCGGTCGTCGACCACTCCGAGCAGGCGGAAACGCGACGGACCGCGAATCAGGCCGTGCGCCGTTTTCGCGTTGCCCTCGCCGAGGACGCCGGCGGTGAGCACAAGTGCGGTGCCGGTCATGGAGCTCTCCTCCTCAAGACCTTGCCAGGATGCGCACCGGTCACCTTGCCACCCTCGTAGACCAGCGCGCCGTTCACCCAGACGCGCTCGATGCCGGTGGCCACGGCGTGCGGCTCGTCGGTCGTTGCGCGGTCGAGAACCGTCGCCGGGTCGAAGAGCACCAGGTCGGCGTACGCTCCGGGGACCAGGCGTCCGCGATCGGTTAGTCCGACATGCTCGGCGGCGAGCGCGGTCGCTTTGCGGACCGCCCCCTCCAAGCTGACGATCCCCCGTTCGCGCACATACCGGCCGAGCACCCGCGGGTAGGAGCCGAAGCCACGCGGATGGCGGCCGTCGAGCTGGCCGTCAGTGCAGAGGTTGGTCTGCGGCCAGGCGAGGAGCTGCTCGAGGTCGCTCTCGATCATGCTGGTGGCGATGATGTTCTCGACTCCCTCTTTGCCCTCGGCCTTCGCCGCCTCCGCCATGCGGATGAGCTCGATCAGCGTCCGCGCCGGCGGCTCACCGCGCTCCCTGGCGATCGCCGCCAGAGTCTTTCCGGCGTAGGACGGCACCGGCAGATAGCGCGCGACGATGAGCCCCTCGGGCGGCGCGACCTCGCGCAGCGCGAACTCCGCTGCTTCGAGACTCTCGAAGTTGCGCTCCGGAAAGAGCACCGTCAACCCCGAGTGCCAGTAGAGGTAGGGGTAGACATCGGCGGTGACGTCGATGCCGCTCCGCCGCGCCTCGTCGAGCCGCGCCAGGAGTCGCGGCGCCTCGCCCCAGAGCGAGCGCATGGCGAGCTTGATATGCGAGATCTGCACCGGGAGCTTCGCTTCGCGCCCGATCGTGAGTATCTCCTCGAGCGCCTCCCAGAAAGCGCGGTCTTCGCTGCGCACGTGGCTGATGTAGCGCCCGCCCGAAGCCGCCGCGACCTTGGCCAGTTCGACGAGCTCACCCGGCGCCGAGTAGATGCCCGGGTCGTATTCGAGTCCCGTCGAAAGTCCGAGCGCGCCAGCCGCCATTTCGCCGCGCAGCAGCGTGCGCATCGCCTCGACCTCGGGCGCCGTCGCCGCGCGCCGGTAGTCGTCGCCGAGGACGCGCGAGCGGAGGGTCCCATGTCCGGCGTAGGAGGCGATGTTGACCGCTCCTGGCTCGCGCTCGAGGCGGGCGAAGAAGTCGGCGAGCGGGAGCTCCGAGTCGCCATCCTGCCCACCGATCAGCGTGGTGATGCCCTGGCTCACCGCCCCGAG
>JBDSRU010000491.1:0-11760 GCA_039929145.1 Thermoanaerobaculia bacterium | reverse complement strand
TGTTGCTGGGTCGACCGCGGGTGACGCGAGTAGCGTTCGGCGACCTCGTCGGTGGCGGTCCAGGGCCAGATGCGATCGAGACCCGGAGCTTCGCGCTCGGCAGTGATGAGTTCGGGCGCGATGTCGCGGCGCGTTTGCTCGCCGGTGGCCGGGTCTCGCTCGCCGTTGCCGGCTGGACGGTATTGCTGATCGCGCTCGTCGCGCTGCCGCTGGGCGCGGCGGCCGGAAGCGCTCCGCCGGCGGTCGATCGCCTCGTCCTGCGCGTGCTCGAGGGACTGCAGTCCTTCCCGCGGCTTTTCCTGCTCCTCGGACTCGCTGCCATCGTGCGCCCCGGAGTCGTCTCGATCGTCCTCATCCTCGGCCTCACCGGCTGGATTCCGATGGCGCGCCTGGTGCGCGCCGAAGTCCGCGCGCTGCGCAACCGCGACTTCGTTCTGGCGGCGCGCGCTGCCGGAGCCGGGCGGCTGCGGATCGTGCTTCGCCACCTGCTGCCCAACGCGCTGGCGCCCGCGCTGATCGAGGCGTCGCTGGCTGCCGCCTCGGCGATCGTCAGTGAGGCCGCGCTCTCTTTTCTCGGCTTCGGCCTGCAGCCGCCGGCCGCGAGCTGGGGGAACATGATCGCTGACGGGCGTTCCACGCTCTCCGGCGGCTGGTGGGTCGCCTTCTTCCCCGGCGCCGCGCTGGCACTGACCGCCATCGCCTTCAACCTGATCGGCGAGGGCTTGCGCGACAGGCTCGACCCGCGCGCGAGCCCTGCGGCGCCTTCCGCTCTCGACTCGCTTTCTGCTCCGCGAAGCGTCCTGCACGGCCCCTCGCACGCTCCCTGATGCTGGTCAGCGACTTCGACTTCGAGCTGCCGGAGAGCGCCATCGCCCAGGAGGCCGCGCCGCGCGGTACGAGCCGGCTGCTCCTGCTCGACGGGCGGGCGCCCCTGCGGCACGCGAGGATCGGCGACCTGCCCGAAATCCTGCGACCCGGAGACCTGCTGGTCGCCAACGACACCCGGGTGATCCCGGCCCGGCTGTTCGCGCGGCGGATCGCGACGCAGAGGCGTACGGAGGAGCCCGGCGGCGAGGTCGAGCTCCTTCTCGTCGAGAAGCTCGGTCCGCGACGCTGGCACTGCCTCGCCAAACCCGGCCGCAAGGCGAAAGTCGGGGTGCGCCTGCGCCTCGGCCCGGAGATCGAAGCCGAAGTGATCGCAAAACAGGCGGACGGTCGCCATACGGTCGACTTCTCGGTCGAGATCGAGCCGCACCTCGAGGAACTCGGGCACGTGCCGCTGCCGCCCTACATCGCCCGCGCCGATCGCCCGGAGGACCGCGCGCGGTACCAGACGGTCTGGGCACGCGAGCCCGGCGCGATCGCCGCTCCCACCGCTGGCCTTCACTTCTCCGAATCGCTGCTGCAGAGACTCGACGAGCGCGGCGTCGAACGCGTGTTCGTCACCCTGCACGTCGGAATCGGGACGTTCAAGCCGGTGACCGCGGACCTGGTGCACGAGCACCGCATGGAGAGCGAGCGCTTCGAGATCTCGAGCGAGACCGCCGCGGCGATTGCGCGCGCCCGCCGCGAAGGCCGCAGGATCGTCGCGATCGGCACCACCGTGGTGCGCACACTCGAAAGCGCGGCGCTCGATTCGGGCGAAGTCGTTGCCGGCTCTGGAAAGACGGCGATCTTCATCACCCCCGGCTTCCGCTTCCAGGTCGTGGACCTCCTGCTCACCAACTTCCACCTGCCGCGTTCGACCCTGCTGATGCTGGTATCGGCCTTCGCCGGCCGTGAGCCGGTGCTGGCCGCCTACGCCGAGGCGATCGCCGCCGGCTACCGCTTCTACTCCTACGGCGATGCGATGCTCGTCGAGCGCCAGCCTGCCGGCTGAGGAGTACATTCGCAAGCCCGCCCAGGAAAGGAATCCCCACCGTGAACAAATCCGTTCGGTGACCGACGTCTGCTTTCGCTTGACGGTGCTCGACATTCCGCGCGGGGTGCAGAAAATCTACTTCAACTATCCTGATGCACCGGCACCAGCCATCACCGAGTCGGACGCTTTCGAGGCCTGTCCCTAGCGCTCGGCTAACGGGCGGGCGGCCTTCGCCGCTCGCCCTTTCCGGCCGGTTTCAGACACGGCTCTCCGACGGCGAGGGCGGCCTGGAAGCAGGCAGCTCGGCGCTCGCCAGCTTCGAGAGCAGGACGGCGGGATCGCTCGCCACCTTGAGCAGCGCGCGATGACTCGAAGTCACGAAACCTTCTTCGGCCGTGCGGTCGAGGAAAGCGAGCAGCGGATCGTAGTAGCTGCCGACGGCGAGGAGTCCGCAGGGCTTGTGCTGCAGCCCGAGCTGCATCCAGGTCCAGGCCTCGAAGAGCTCCTCCAGGGTCCCCAGGCCGCCGGGAAGCGCGACGAAGGCATCCGAGAGATCCGCCATCATGGCTTTGCGCTCGTGCATCGAGTCGACCAGATGCAGCTCGGTGAGCTCTCGATGGCCTACTTCACGCTCCTTCAGGAAGCGCGGCAGGACGCCGATCACCCTTCCGCCCGCCGCAAGCGCTGCATCCGCGACCACGCCCATGAGGCCGACTTTGCCGCCGCCGTAGACGATCGTGATACCCCGACGCGCCACCTCGCGCGCGAACTGCGCCGCCGCCGTGCGGTAGGTGTCGCCCCGTCCAGCCTGCGATCCGCAGAAGACCCCGAGGCTCTTCATTCAGCGGTTCGCATACTCCTCAACTGGCGGGCAGAGGCAGACCAGATTGCGATCGCCGTGGACGTTGTCGATGCGTCCGACGGCGGGGAAGAACTTGCCGTCGCGCACCCAATCGCGCGGAAAGACCGCCTGCTGGCGGGTGTAGGGCCGGTCCCAGCTCTCGCTGGCGATCACCGCCGCCGTGTGCGGCGCGTGCTTGAGCGGATTGTTCTTGCGATCGCTCCGGCCTTCTTCCACTTCCCGGATCTCCTCGCGGATGGCGATCATCGCCTCGCAGAAGCGATCGAGCTCGCGCTTCGATTCACTTTCCGTCGGTTCGATCATCAACGTTCCCGGGACCGGAAACGACATCGTCGGAGCGTGGAAACCGAAGTCCATCAGCCGCTTCGCGACATCCTCCGCTTCGATGCCTGCGCTGGCCTTGAACGGCCGCAGGTCGAGGATGAACTCGTGCGCCACGCGCCCCTGGGATCCACGATAGAGAATCGGATAGAACTCACCCAGCCGCGCGGCCATGTAGTTGGCGTTGAGGATCGCGACCGATGTCGCCCTCTCGAGCCCGGGTCCACCCATCATGGCGATGTACATCCAGGGAATCGCGAGAATGAGGGCGCTCCCCCAGGGGGCCGCGGCCACTGGACCGATCGCCTGCTCGCCGCCGCAGCGCACCAGCGGGTGGCCGGGCAGAAAAGGCGCCAGGTGACGGCCGACGCCGATCGGCCCCATGCCCGGACCGCCGCCGCCGTGCGGGATGCAGAAAGTCTTGTGAAGGTTCAGGTGGCAGACGTCGGCGCCATAGTCGCCCGGCCGGCAGAGTCCGACCTGCGCGTTCATGTTCGCGCCGTCGAGATAGACCTGCCCTCCGTGGCTGTGCACGATCTCGCATAGACGGCCGATCGACTCCTCGAACACGCCGTGGGTCGAAGGATAGGTCACCATGATCGCGGCCAGGCGCGACGAATACTCGACAGCGCGCGCCTCGAGGTCGGCGATTTCGATGTTGCCGTCCGCGTCGCAGGCGACCGGCACGACCTTCATGCCAGCCATCACCGCTGAGGCCGGGTTGGTGCCATGGGCCGACACCGGGATCAGGCAGACGTTTCGGTGGCCTTCGCCGCGCGACTCGTGGAAGGCGCGGATGACGAGGAGGCCCGCGTACTCGCCCTGGCTACCTGCGTTGGGCTGCAGGGAGACCGCGGCGAAGCCCGTGACTTCACACAGCCAGCGCTCGAGATCCGAAAGGATCTGCGCGTAGCCCTCGGCCTGCTCGACCGGCACGAACGGATGCATGTCGGCCAGGTCGGGCCAGGACAACGGGACCATTTCCGATGTGGCGTTGAGCTTCATCGTGCACGAGCCGAGCGCGATCATGGAGTGCGCCAACGAGAGATCGCGCCCCTCCAGACGCCGCATGTAGCGGAGCATTTCGTGCTCGGTGTGGTAGCGGTTGAAAACCGGGTGAACGAGGATCTCCGAGGTGCGCGCATGCGGCGCCGGAATCGAAGAGCGTGCGGCGACGGCCGCGAGCGCTTCGAGCGCCTGTGGATCGGTGCCGAACAGATCGAGCAGATCCGCCACATCGTCGGCGCTCACCCTCTCGTCGAGCGAGATCCCGACTCGTCGCTCCCCGAGCTTGCGCAGGTTGATCCCCCGTCGCGCGGCATCGGCGAGAAGCCCGTCGGCGTCGCCGCCCGAGTTCGAAGCGACTCCCCCCAGCTCCACGGCGAGGGTGTCGAAGAACGGCTCTTCCGGCAACCGGTGTCCCGCGCGGCGCAGGCCTTCGGCGAGCGCCACCGCCATCTGGTGGACGCGCGAGGCGATCGCTCGCAGCCCCTCCGGTCCGTGGTAGACCGCGTACATCGAGGCGAGGATCGCCGGCAAGGCTTGCGCGGTGCAGATATTCGAAGTCGCCTTCTCGCGCCGGATGTGCTGCTCGCGCGTCTGCAGGGCCATGCGAATGGCGGGCTGACCGGAGCTGTCCTTGGACACGCCGATGATCCGTCCGGGCATCTGGCGCTTGAATTCGTCGCGCGCCGACATGAAGGCGGCGTGCGGGCCGCCATAACCCATCGGCAGGCCGAAACGCTGCGTCGAACCGACGGCGATGTCGGCGCCGAACTCACCCGGCGCGCGGAGCAACGCGAGCGACAGCAGGTCGGCCGCCACCACGAGCAGCGCGCCGCCGGCATGCGCCAGGGTCGCGAGCGGCGCGTAGTCGAGGATCCTGCCGTCGGTCGTCGGATACTGCACCAGCACGCCGAAGATCCGTCCGCTCCCGAAATCGCAGGCGAAAGGATCGCCGGACTCGATCTCGATGCCCACCGCCAGGGCGCGCGTTCGCACTACCGCGATCGTCTGCGGATGGCAGGCGGCATCGACGAAGAAGACCGGCCGCTCGATCTTCTCCAGATGTGGATGGATCGCGGCGCACATGTGCATGGCTTCAGCCGCCGCAGTCGCCTCGTCGAGCAGAGAAGCGTTCGAGATCGGCAGCGCCGTCAGGTCGGCAATCATGGTCTGGAAGTTGAGCAGTGCCTCCAGCCGTCCTTGGGCGATCTCCGCCTGATACGGGGTGTACTGCGTGTACCAGCCCGGATTTTCGAGCACGTTGCGCTGGATCACCCCGGGCATCTGCGCGGCGTGGTACCCGAGTCCGAGATAGGAGCGGGTGCGGCGATTGCGGGCCGCGATCGACTGCAGCCGGTCGAGCATCTCCTGCTCGCCTGGCTCTCCGTTTCGACCGGAGGCATCGATCGATAGAGACCGCGCGGCGCGGATCGACGCCGGGACGGTTTCCTTGACGAGCGCATCGAGCGAGTCCAGGCCGAGCGCCTGGAGCATTTCGCCGACTTCCGCTTCGTTCGATCCGATATGGCGGCGGACAAAAGTGTCGAGCGGCTCGAACAAGTCAGTGCTTCCCCTGCTGCACGAACTCGCCGTAACTCTCGGCGTCCATCAGGCTGTCGAGGTCGGCCGAGGCGGAATAGCGGATCTTGATCAGCCAGCCGTCGACGTGCGGATCCTCGTTGATCAACTCCGGGTCATCGGCCAGGGCTTCGTTGATCTCGACGACTTCGCCGGCGAGCGGGGTGAAGATCTCGGCGACCGCTTTCACCGACTCGATCGTGCCGATCTCGTCGCCGGAGTCGTAGACATGCCCGACCTGCGGCAGTTCCACGAACACGACCTCGCCGAGCTCCTTCTGCGCGAAGTCGGTGACGCCGATCACCGCGATGTCTTCTTCGACCCGCACCCATTCGTGTTCCGTCGTGTAGCGATAGTCATCCGGATACATTGCGCTCTCCCCTCCTGAAGGTGCTCCGCCGCGCGGCCCGAGACGGGTTGCGCTAGCGTGATCTCTTGTAGAACGGCAGCGCCGTCACGCGGGCTGCGAGCGGTTTCCCGCGCACGTCGATTTCGATCGCGGTGCCCACCGCATCCATGCCCACTGGCACGTAGGCCATGCCGAGCGCCTTTTCGAACGTGGGGCTCCAGGTTCCGCTGGTGACGATGCCCACCTGGGCGCCCGAGCTCATCACGGCACAGCCCTGACGCGCGATGCCGCGCGATTCGACCTCGAAGCCGACGAGGTGGCGGCTCTCGCCGCGCGCCCGCGCGGCAACCAGCGCATCGCGGCCCACGAAGTCGCCCTTCTCCAGCTTCACCGTCCAGTCGAGCCGGGCGTCCCACGGCGTCGTCATCCGGTCGATCTCGTGCCCGTAGAGCGCCATTCCGGCCTCGAGGCGCAATGTGTCGCGGGCTCCGAGGCCCGCCGGCACCAGGCCGGCCGGCTCCCCGGCGGCGAAGAGCTCCCGCCAGAGCGCCATGGCGTCCCCGGGCGCGACGAAGATCTCGAATCCGTCCTCGCCGGTGTAGCCGGTGCGCGAGATGATGGCCTTCCTTCCCGCGACTTCGCCGTGCGCCAGACCGTAGTACTTGATCGGCGCGAGCGGCGTCGCGGTGAGCGGCTGCAGGATCGCGGTCGACCGCGGCCCTTGCAGCGCCAGCAGCGCGTAGTCGTCGGAGCGGTTCTCGAGCGTCACGCCCGCGGGCCGCGGGAGGCCGGCGACCCAGGCGAAGTCGCTCTCGATGTTCGAGGCGTTCACGACCAGCATGAACTCCTGCTCGCCCATGCGATAGACCAGCAGATCGTCGATGAAAGTTCCTTCCGGGGTGAGCAGCGCGCTGTAGTGGATCCGCCCCGGCGCCAACTTGGAGACGTCGTTCGGGGTGAACCCCTGGATGAACTCCAGCGCTCCGGGTCCGGCGATCGCGAATTCGCCCATGTGCGAGCAGTCGAACAGCCCCGCCGCGGTGCGCACGGCGCGGTGCTCGTCGATCAACCCCTTGTACTGCACCGGCATCTCCCAGCCGGCGAAATCGACCAGCTTGGCACCGGCCTCGACGTGAGCTTCATGGAGCGGCGTGCGGCGCAGGATCGGGTCGGCGGACATGGCGAGGAAACTATATCGCGGCGAGAATCCACCGGCCGCCTGTGACTCCTCTCACGCCGGATTTCCCTGCTCCGCGGTTAGGGTTTCCTTCCTCATGACCGCAAATCCGAGTCGAGAGCGTCTTCGTCGCCCCGCGCCCGCGCCGCCGGCCTCGTTCGTCCGCTCGCGCCGCAATCTCATTCGTCCGCTCGCCGAAAGCGCCTACCTGCCGGTCCGCGAGATGCGCCGCGAAGGAGTGGCCTTCGACGCGAGCTCGTCTCCGCAGGAGGTCCTGACGCCGCCCTCCATGGCGGTCCTGGCCCTCACCCGGCTCGGTTTCGGCCCGACCGTGAGCGATG
Source organism: Thermoanaerobaculia bacterium (assembly GCA_039929145.1). GTDB lineage: Bacteria > Acidobacteriota > Thermoanaerobaculia > Multivoradales > JAGPDF01 > JAGPDF01. The sequence continues at coordinate 4,266 of JBDSRU010000491.1, read as the reverse complement.
TCGCGGCTTTCAATGCACTCGGCGGAAGCGACGTCGCGCGCCTCACGGCCTGGGTCGATCAGCAGCTCAATCCGGCGGCGATTCCCGACACCGCGTGCAACGCCCGGCTGGCCTCCAGCGGATTCACCACTCTCGACAAGAGTCTGACCCAGCTCTTCCTCGACCATCACGTCGCCGACCCGGAGTGGAACGAGCGCATCCGCCCCGCCATCGAGACCGAGCTCGCCGCCTGGACCCGCGCGGTCTACTCGAATCGCCAGCTGTTCGAGGTGCTGGTCGACTTCTGGCACAACCACTTCAACGTCTACGCCTGGGAGTTCATCGAGGCTCCCGTCTGGGTGCACCACGACCGCGACGTGATTCGCGCCAACGCCCTGGGCAACTTCCGCCAGATGCTCGAAGCGGTCGTCAAGTCACCCGCGATGCTGGTCTACCTCGACAACTACATCAACTTCGCGGCGGAGCTCGACGGCAATCCGGTCGGCTCGAACGAGAACTTCGCCCGCGAAACGATCGAGCTGCACTGCCTCGGCGCGGAGAACTCACACGGCAACCTCCCCCGCGAACAGGTGCCCGGCTATCCCAACCCGACCGGCTATTGCCAGCAGGACGTCGTCGACGTGGCGCGCGCGCTCACCGGCTGGACTTTCGCCATCGACTGGGTGCAGTGGGATTGCCCCGAGGGTGGCGACGACGACGGCCACTTCTTCTATTGCGACGAAGCACACGACGTATTGCAGAAGCAGGTTCTGGGCACCGTCATCCCGGCCGGCGGGACCGCCGCGAGTGACGGCCACGCAGTGCTCGATCGCCTGGCTTCGCACCCTGCTGCCGGCCGCTACATCGCGCGCAAGCTCTGCCGGCGGCTGGTGGGCGACTTCCCGCCGCAAACGCTCATCGACTCGGCGGCTGCGGTGTTCACCGCCCAGTGGCAGGCCCCCGACCAGATCCGTCAGGTCGTCCGGCACATCGTGCTCTCGAACGAGTTCCAGACCACCTGGGGCGAGAAGGTCAAGCGGCCGTTCGAGATCGCCACTTCGGCGCTGCGCGCCGGCGGCGCTGACTTTCCGTTCACCCAGTTCGTCGCCGACGAGAACGCGGTCAACAGTTTTCACTGGTACTTCGAGGCCGGCGGCCAGGCGCTCTACTCCTGGCATCCACCGAACGGTTACCCGGACGTGCGCGGCGCCTGGCAGAGCGCCAACCCGCGAGTCGCCCTCTGGCGGCTGGTCAACTGGTTGGTCGAAGAGGACGGCGACGGCAACGACCGTTTCCTCGACATCGTCGGCGCGACTCTCGCCTCGCCGGCGCGCTCGGCTCAAGCGATCGTCGATTTCTGGATTCCGCGCATCTTCAGCCGCACCCTCTCCGCCGCCGATCGCGACGAGCTCGTCGACTTCATGGCCGCCGGGCACAATCCCTCGTTCGCCCTGCCGATCGACACCAACGATTGGCCCGACTACACGCAGGACCGCTTGCGCACGCTCATCGGCCTGATGTTCATGTCACCCGAGTTCCTCTGGCGCTGAAGGCTTTCGGCAAGGAGATATCGCCATGTGTCAGTCCTCACGCCGCGGCTTTCTGGTCGGCTGCTCCACCGCCATCGCGAGCCTCGCAGGCTCGCGCTTCAACTCGTTCGCTTTCGCGCAGGGGAACGGAGGTGGAAGCTACAACGACGAGATCCTCGTCGTGCTCTTTCTGCGCGGCGGCCAGGACGGGCTGAACCTCGTCGTACCGACCGGCGGCGCTTCGAACGACCGGCAGTATTACGAACAGGCGCGTCCGAACCTGCGCGTGCCGATCACGGGCGCTGGCGCGGCCCTGCCGCTCGGTGCGCTCGGAGGCACGACCTTCGGCCTGCACCCCCAGGCGGCGGCGCTCCACGAGCTCTTCCAGGACGGCAAGCTCTCGGTGGTCACCGCTTGCGGCATGGCGGCGAACGAACGCAGCCATTTCGATTCGATGAACTGGATGGAGCTCGGCACGCCGGGGGTCAGCAACATCACCAACGGCTGGCTCACCCGCCATTTCCAGTCGGCTTCCAATCTGCCTTCCGACATCATCATGCCGTCGCTCGCCGTGGGTGGCACGCAGACGATCTCCCTGCTCGCGAGCTACGACACGATCAACCTGTCGAGCGTCGACTCGTTCTCGCTCTCGACCGGACCGTGGGCCTGGCGGAGCCCACAACGCACGGCTCTGCGCCACCTCTACACCGGCGGCTCGAGCTGGCTGCACCAGACCGGCCTCCAGGCGCTCGACGCGGTCGACATCATCGAGCTCTACGCCTCCGGTGACTACACCCCGGCCAACGGCGCGGTCTATCCCCAGGGATGGTTCGGCGAGAACCTGCGGACCGTCGCCCAGATGACCAAGCTCGACCTCGGGCTGCGCGTCGCGACGCTCGATCTCGGTGGCTGGGACACCCATGAGAACCAGGGCAACGGCGCCGGCGGCATGTACTCCGGCCTGGTACAGGAGCTTTCTCAGGGCCTTGCCGCGCTGTACGCCGATCTCGACGGAGTCGGCGCGGCGAACTATACGCAGCGTCTCACTGTCGTCGTCATGAGCGAGTTCGGCAGGCGAGTCTTCGAGAACGCCGACATCGGCACCGACCACGGCCACGGCAACAACATGCTGGTGCTCTCGGGCAACGCCATCGGCGGCCTCCACGGCAGTTGGCCGGGACTCGCCGACGGCCAGTTGAACGAGGGCGACGTCGAAGTGACCACGGACTTCCGGCGGGTGCTTTCCGAGATCCTCATCCGCCGCCTCGGGAACCCCCACCTGGGCACGGTCTTCCCCGGCTATCAGGCCTACAACCCGCTAGGAGTGGTCAGCGGAGTGGATCTCCCTCCGGTCGGCGCCGATCTGTTCACCGACGGCTTTGAGGGCGGTGACCCGAGCCGGTGGAGCGCCGTCGCCGGCTGAGGCGTAACTCCGGTTGTGGACTCCTCCATTTGCAGGTCGGGGCAGGAAAACTAGCCTCACTGTTCGCGCTGAACGCAGTCCATTCACGGGAGAGCCCTCATGCCGGACGCTACCGCCATCCCCCGCTACCGGCCCAGGGCTTCCCGCCGCGAACTGCTCACGGAGCTCACGCCGATGGGCGGCCGCCGACCTGCGCTGCGAGCTCCGCTCGACTTCCCGGGCATCGCCCTCGTCGCTTTGAACCGCATGGGGTTCGGGCCGCGTCCCGGCGACGTAGCCGCCTTCAACGCGCTGGGCATCGACGACGACACCCGGCTTGCGGCGTACGTCCAGCAGCAGCTCAATCCCGATCCCAACCAGGCCAACGACACCGAGTATCACCAGCGCCGCACCGGGCTCAACGGCTATCCCGATCCCGGCTTCACCACCCTCGCCAAGTCGCTCACCCAGCTCTGGCAGGACCACGAGGTCGCCAACGTACAGTCGAACCGGCCGGTGGAAGAGACCCGCCTCAACACCTTCCTCCGCATGGTCTACAGCAAATGGCAGCTGCGCGAGATCCTGGCCGACTTCTGGCTCAACCACTTCAACGTCTACGGCTTCGAGAACATCACCCAGGAGACCTTCGTCCATTACGACCGCGACGTCATCAGGGCCAACATCTTCGGCAATTTTCGCGCAATGGCCGAGTCGGTGACCCGCAGCACGTCGATGCTCTACTACCTCGACAACTACACCAACACCCGGAACGGCCCGAACGAGAACTGGGCCCGCGAGCTCTTCGAGCTCATGACCCTGGGTGCCGAGAACTACTTCGGGGTCGGCGCGCAGGCGGTCGTTCCGCAGTGGGGGGTCGGCGTGGTCTGGCCGGCGGGCACGCCGAGCGCTGGCGAGCCCATTCCCGCGGGATACGTCGACAACGACGTCTACGAAACGGCGCGCGCGTTCACCGGCTGGGGCGTCTCGGGCACCCTCGGTACGTTCCTCTACACCGCCAGCAGCCACGACAACTTCCAGAAGGCGGTGCTCTCGTTGGGCCAGGTGAACGTGCCCCCCAACCAGGCCGACGAGAAAGACGGCGAAGACGTCCTGAACATGCTCGCCGCTCACCCCGGGACCGGCCGCCACCTGGCCCGCAAGCTTTGTCGGCGGCTGATCTCCGACGATCCGCCGCAGTCGCTGGTTGAGACCATCGGCGATCTCTTCACTTCTCTCTGGCAGGCCCCCGACCAGTTGAAGCAGGTCTACGAGGCGATCCTGCTCTCGCCCGAGTTCAAGTCCATCTGGGGAGAGAAGATCAAGCGCCCCGTCGAGTTCTCGGTGAGCGCGATGCGC
>JBDSRU010000490.1:0-5930 GCA_039929145.1 Thermoanaerobaculia bacterium | reverse complement strand
GAATGGGGCACGAGCCGAAGTGTACCGCCCTGGCGATTCGCCGCAATGAGCAGTCGAACCACGAAACGGCGCGTACCGTTCATGAGAATCCCCGCCCGTCTCGGTGTCTGTCTCGTCATCCTGCTGGTCCCCAATGTCGCGCATCCGCAGCTCGCGCCGATCGGGCTCTCGGAAGTGCGCGCGCGGTGGTTCGACAATGAAGACCTGCTCTTCTACGGGCCCGACCTCTCCGACCACTTTGGAAGTGCCCTCGCCACCGGCGACTTCAACGGCGACGGGGCGGACGATCTCGCCACCGGAATTCCCGACGATGATGACATCGGCGGCGGGTGCACGAACTGCGGCATGGTCGTGGTGCGCTGGGGTGTGCCCGGAGGTGGCCTCACGACCGGCCTGGCCGCGACAGTGCTGCATCAAGGGCTCGCCGGAAGTCCGGATCCCCCGATGGAGAACGACCGCTTCGGCGCGACGCTTGCCGCCGGCGACTTCAACGGCGATGGCTACGACGACCTCGCGGTCGGCGCCCCAAGCACGAGCGGGACCGTCAATGTCTATGGCGCGGTGCAGATCTACTACGGCTGGACGACCGGCTTTCAGACCGAGTACTCCGAGTACATCACCGAGGAGATCGCCGGCGGTCTCGGGAACACCTCTCACGGAGCCGAGTTCGGCAGCGCGCTCGCCGTCGGGAACTTCGACCACGATGCCTACGACGATCTCGCGATCGGCGCCTGGCGCGGCAACGAATGGTCGTTCGGTGTGCCCAAGCGAAGCGGTGCGGTGTATGTCGCCCACGGCCAGGATTTCGGCCTCCTGCCCTGGTTCGGCTACCGGATCGCGCAGGACGAGGTCGATATCCAGGAAGTGGCGGAAGAGGGAGATCAGTTCGGGCGTGCCCTCGCCACCGGCGACTTCAACCCCGACAGCTACGACGATCTCGCGATCGGGGTCCCGGGCGAAAACGATCACGGCATCGTACAAATCATCTTCGGCAGCCAGTGGGGACTGCTTTTCGCGCAGAACATCCTCTGGGAACCGGGAGCGGTGGGCGAGGTACCGGAGCCGGGCGATCGCTTCGGCTTCTCCTTCGCCGCGGGCGACTTCGACGGCGACCTCTACGAGGACCTCGCGATCGGCGATCCATCGGAGGATCTGGGAGCCGCGAACGAGATCGCCAACGCCGGGGCGATCGTCGTCACCTTCGGGTCGAACAGCGGCATGAACCTCGCGCGCACCCTCGCTTTCCATCAGGGCACGCTTTACGGAGCTGAAGCCGACGGCATCGACGAGCGTTTCGGCTGGGCGATGAGCGCCGGCGACTTTGACGGCGACGGCCTGTCGGACCTGGCTGTCGGGCACCCCAACGACCTCGACCTGGCTGTCGGAACGAACACCGGCGCGGTAAGCGTGCTCATGGGTGCCTTCGGAGCGCAGTTCGGAAGCCGGCACCGGCTCCTGCATCCAGGTTGGCAGGGTCTCCCGGGAGAGATCCAGGGCGGGCAGGCTTTCGGCCAGGCGATCGCGGCGGGCGACTTCGACGGCGACGGCTACGCCGACCTCGCGATCGGTGACCCCGCATTCGATCAACCTGGCGATCTCTTCGATACCGGCGGTGAGGCCGTACTCCATGGCGCCTCCTTCGCCGACGGGTTCGAGCTCGGCTCCGCCCAGCGCTGGTCGGATCCGGTGTTGACGCTGCGCCCTTGACCGGCGGAAATGAGCACTGCGGAGCAAAAATGGCGCGTACGGAGCATGAGATCTCTCACTCGCTGCGCTCCGATTTTCGTGCTCGCTGTGCTCCCGCTGGCCGCCGCGGGCCAACTCGCGCCGATCGGTCTCTCCGAAGTGCGCGGCCGATGGCTTGCCAACGAGGATGCCGATCCGGCGAACGATCAATTTGGATGGGCGTTCGCCGCCGGTGATTTCAACGGCGACTTCGTGGACGATCTCGCCACCGGCCGGCCGTTCGACGACGGCCCCTCCGGCTCGGGACTCGCCAACCGAGGCTCCGTCGTCGTGCGCTACGGCCACGCCGGCAGCGGCCTGCTGGACGGACCCGGCGCGCTGGTCCTCTCCGAGACGCCGGCCGAGAGTCAGGCGAACGAATACTTCGGCGGCGCGCTCGCCGCCGGCGACTTCAACGGCGACGGGATCGACGACCTCGCCGTCGCGATTCCTGGCAACCGACCCGCAGCCCGGGGAGCGGTGCGCATCTACTACGGCGCAGTCGGCGGGTTGCAGGTCGCCGGCTCCGAGCTCCTCGAGGAGAGCTCGGCCGGCGAGCCGCAGCATCTCTGCGATACATCCCAGTTCGGCTGGTCGCTCGCCGCCGGCGACTTTGACGGCGACTCGTTCTCGGATCTCGCGGTCGGAGCCTTCCACGGCTGCGAGAATGTCCAGGGCGAGCTCGTCAGCGGCGGCTCGGTCTTCGTGGCGCACGGCAAGGAGGATGGGCTGCTGCCCTTCTTCGGCTATCGCATTTCGCAGAACTCCTTCGGCTTCGATCCGGTCGAGGCGGGAGACGAGTTCGGCGCGGCCGTCGCGGCAGGGGACTTCGACGCCGACGGCTACGACGACCTGGCCATCGGCATTCCGGGGGAGAACGACCATGGCGCCATTCAGATCGTCATCGGCAGCGAGTTCGGACTGCTTTTCGCCGAAAACGCCTTCTGGTGGCCAGGCGCGCTCGGCGAGCTCCCGGAGTCCGGCGACGCACTTGGCTACGCGCTCGCCGCGGCGGACTTCGACGGCGACGGGCATGACGACCTGGCGATCGGCACTCCGTTCGAGGATCTCGATCCCGGGAACGTCCCGCAGAACGTCGGCAAGGTGGATATCGCCTACGGCGCGCCGCCCCCGGCCTGGTTCGACCTCGGACGCACCGACCGGCTCTCGCAGGGCGACATCCACGGCAGCAGCGCGCACGAGGGAGAGTTCGACAGCTTCGGACTTGCCCTCGGCGCCGGCGACTTCGACGGCGACGGCCGGGCCGACCTCGCGATCGGCAGCCCGGGCGACGACTGGAGCGGCTCGGGGCATGGGGCGGTGACGATCGTCATGGGGCATCCGGCCGGCCTCGGCGCGTCGTCTCGCCACCGGCTGTTGGCGACGGGATGGGAGGGGCTTCCGGGCGACGGCGCGCAGCTCAGCCAGGACTCCGGCAAGGCACTCGGCGTCGGCGACTTCGACGGCAACGGCTACGCCGACCTCGCCATCGGCGTGCCCGCCTTCGACAGTGGCGGCGCGGTCGATGCCGGCGGCGCGGCCGTCCTCTACGGCTCCCTCTTCGCGGACGGTTTCGAGCTCGGCGCTGGCGAACGCTGGTCGAACGTCGGCCCGTAGCCGACTCAGCGCGCGCAGCAGCGGCGGCCCGGAGAGGGTGAGATCCCTGGACCTTCTCGCCCGGACTGCGCGCTGTGTTACCGTGCCCGCAGATCTTGCTCGAGGCTCGACCATGTGCCGACGAACTCTGCGAATCTCCGCCGTCGTGGCAGCCGTTTTCACCGTCGACCTGTCGCCGCTCTTCGCCGGCCCCGACCCGATCGGGAACTTCTCTACCTCGACCCAGCTCCACATCTGTTTCATCAGCCCGACGCCGATCTGAAATCAAGGGAATTCAGAGCGAGCGCTTGCAGGTGACGAGCCGCGCCAAGGAGAAACCCGCGGATCGGGGGCCCTTCCCTTGAAAGTCACCGAACCACGCACCTCGAGCGCGGGCAAGTCAGCCTACCGTCCGGATATCGACGGCCTCCGAGCGATCGCCGTCCTGGCCGTCCTGGCATTCCACGCTTTTCCGGATCGGCTTCCCGGCGGCTTTGTCGGCGTCGATGTCTTCTTCGTCATCTCGGGGTTCCTGATCTCGGGGATCCTCCTGGCCGGTCTCGATCAGGAAGAGTTCAGCTTGCGCAGGTTCTATGCGCATCGGGTGCGAAGGATCTTCCCCGCCTTGCTGGTGATTCTCGCCGCGTGCGGGATCTTCGGCTGGTTCGCGCTCTTTCCCGACGAGTTCCAGCAGCTGGGCAAGCACATTGCCGGTGGAGCGGCCTTTTCCTCGAACCTGACGCTATGGCACGAGACCGGATACTTCGACAACGCTGCCGAAACCAAGCCACTCCTGCACCTCTGGTCGCTCGGCATCGAAGAGCAGTTCTACATTGTCTGGCCGCTGCTCCTGTGGGGAGCGCACCGACTCCGGTGGCGAGTGCTGACCTGGATGCCGCTTCTCGCGGCGATCTCCTTCCTGATCAACGTCGTCGGCCTCGACCGCTATCCCACCGCGACGTTCTACTCACCGGCCAGCCGGGCATGGGAGCTGGCGCTCGGCGGCATCCTCGCCGGCCTGGCGTCGAAGGGTCTCGCTCTGTTCAGGGGACCGGGGCCCCAGTCACCGGGCTCGCCCCTCCGCCACAGCCTCTTCTCGACCGCGGGGCTCGCGCTGTTGCTGCTTTCTCTCGTCCGGATCGACGAAGGCACGCCCTTTCCCGGCTGGTGGGCGCTTGCGCCGGCAATCGGCACTGCGCTGATTCTCGGCGCTGGCGCTCAGGCCTGGCCCAACCGCTGGTTGCTCTCGAGCCGCCCGATGGTCTGGATCGGGCTGATCAGCTACCCGCTCTATCTCTGGCATTGGCCCCTGCTCGCCTTCGCGCGGATCGTCGAGTCGGAGACGCCCGCGCTCGCTATCCGCGTGTGGGTCCTGGCGCTCTCCTTCCCGTTGGCGGCCCTGACCTACCTTTGGGTGGAGAGGCCCATTCGATTCGGCGGCGGCCTGCGCGGGAAGGCGATCGCACTTTCCGGGGCGATGGTCGCCGTGGCTCTCGCCGGTCTCTTCGTCGCGAGGAACCAGGGTCTCCCCTCGCGTTCGACGGTCCAGACTCAGCTGACCCAGCAGGCTGCCCTCGTTCTGCGGGACGAATCGAACCTTTCGAATCCCTGCAAGGCGCGCTACGGCTTCGACGAGACCTGGGAAGTCTGCATGCTCGACGATGTCGACGCCGCGCCCACGGTGGCGCTGCTCGGCGACAGTCACGGCCATCACCTCGTAGCGGGACTCACCGAGCACTATCGGAGCCATGGGGACAACCTCCTCTATCTCGGGACGCGGCTGCCGTTCTGGGATGTCCCCGCGCGCCGGAACGACGATGTCCAGAAGATCACCAACCAGATGCTGGATCTCGCCCTTCAAACTCCGAGCATCCAGACCGTGGTGATCTCGACCAGGGCCAAGCTGCACAATTCGTCGCCCGACGGAAGACAGGTGAGCGAGGCCTTGCGCGCAACCGTCGAACGCTTCGTTGCGGCGGGAAAGCAGGTTGTGATCGTGCGCGACATTCCCCGGCTCGACTTTCAGCCTCGCCAGTGCATTCGTCGAGTCGCCATTCCGGCCTCGACGACGAAGTCGCCATGCGCGATGTCGCGGGAGATCTTCGAACTGGCGACGGCGCAGCACGACGCCCTGCTGGGGTCGGTCCTTCGACGGTTTCCGACCGTCGAGCTCTTTGATGCGCCGAGCTACCTCTGCGACGAAGCGCTCTGCTGGGCGATGCGCGACGGCGTGCTTCTCTATCGCGACCCCGACCATCTGAGCACCGACGGCTCGCTCTACCTCGGCCGGAGGTTTGGCCTCGGCCTGCTGAGCGGCGCCAGCTTGAGTCGATGGGCCGAGGAGGCCGACCGCAGGGCGACAGCGGTCGGCGAAGTCCCGGAGCGACCGCAGGAGCGACGGCGCCGCCACCAGCGAAATCGCCGCCAGGGAGAGCGCCCGCAACCCGCGACGGCGCCACCGGACGGCGGATAGCCTCACCTCCCCTTGCCGGTAAAAGGAAAGGCCCCGGATTGCTCCGGGGCCTTCGTGTTTCAGGACGCGAGTGAAAGCCTGCGTCAGTGGCTGCTGGCTGCCGAACCGCTGTGGATCCGCATGCCGTAGAAGCTGC
>JBDSRU010000489.1:0-4258 GCA_039929145.1 Thermoanaerobaculia bacterium | reverse complement strand
CGTCCTGTCGCTCACCCTGCCGGCGCTCTTCGTCTGGCACTTGAACCGGCTCGAGCTTCTGGGCAGCGCCCTCGCGAGCGCCGGCCTCGCGATCGCGATCTGGCCGCAACGAGCGCCGCAGCTGCGTGACATGAAAATGCCCGCATGACGCCACCCAGCTCGTCGAAACCCCCTACGGCGGGTTCGAGCTCGGCGCTCGACCCCGACGAGGGCGAGCTGCGCGCGCTCGGCGCCGCCGCCATCGACTGGATGGCGTCCTACTACGCCGGTCTGCGCGACCTGCCGCTCTATCCCTGCACGACATCCGCCGAGCTGCGCGCCCGCTTCAACGAGCCCCTGCCGCGGCAAGGCCGCCCGATGGCGGAGGTGCTCGACCAGTTCCGCGACGGCATCGTTCCCGGCAGCCGGCAGAACGGCCACCCGCGCTTCTTCGGCTATGTGTCGGCACCCGGAACGGCGGTCGCCGGCATCGCCGACCTGCTCGCTTCGACCCTCAACTCCAACCTGACCGCCTGGAGGTCGGCGCCGGCCCCAGTCGAGATCGAGCGGGTGGCAGTCTCCTGGATCTGCGAAGCCCTGGGTTGTCCGCCCGGCGCCGGCGGCCTGTTCACCAGCGGCGGTTCGATCGCGACGCTCACCGCTCTCGCCGCCGCCCGCCATCGGCACGCCGCCGGGGTCAACGAGGCGGGCATGGCGAGCCTCGCGCGACCGCTCGTTCTCTACATCTCGGACGAGGGGCACCACGCGACCGACAAGGCAGCGGCCCTGCTCGGCCTCGGCCGCGAAAACGTGCGCCGGATCGACGTCGACGACCAGTTCCGCTTGCGGGTCGACCTTCTAGAACGGCAGATCGAAGCCGATCGCGCCGCCGGCCAGCAGCCCTTCTGCGTCGTGGCGAGCGCCGGCACGGGCTCTGGATGCACGTCGACGCCTGCTACGGCGGCTTCGGCCGGCTCGCGCCCTCGATGCGCGATCGCTTCGCGGGAATGGAGCTCGCGGACTCGATCGCCCTCGATCCACACAAGTGGCTCTACCTGCCGGCAGGGTGCGGCTGTCTCGTCTACCGCGAGCCCGAGAAGCTCGGCAGCGCCTTCGCGCTCGGCGCCGACTACACGCGCATCCTGGCCAGCGATGCCGACGAGGCGTTCGCCTTCTGGGACTACGGTCCCGAGCTCACCCGGCCGTTTCGCGCGCTGAAGGTCTGGATGACTCTCGCCCATGTCGGAGCCGATGCGATCGCCGAGGCGATCGAGTCGAACCTCGATCGCGCGCGCTATCTCGCCCAGATGGTCGAAGCGAGCTCCGATTTCGAGCTCATGGCGCCGGTCGAGCTTTCGATCTGCTGCTTCCGGCATCGGGGCGGTGGGCCGGCCGGACGACCGGCTCGAACGGCTCCGGACGAAGTCGAGGAGATCCGCCTCGACGCATGGAACGAGCGCCTGCTCGCGGCGCTTCAGCGTGGCGGCAGCTCTTACCCTTCGAACGCGCGCCTCCACGGCCGCTTCGCGCTACGGGCCTGTGTGCTCAACTACCGCACGACACGCCGCGACATGGAAATTCTTCTGGAGGATCTGCGCGCCACCGCCGCGAGCCTCACCCCTGCCTGACCGACGGCGGATCGAAAGGGCTAGACCTTCGGACGAAACCGTTCGCGCAGCATCTCGAGGCGCGGCTCGATGTCGGGGACCGACATGACGAGCGCCTCGAAGTGCTTGCCGAGAGTCGGCGTCTGCGCGTTGGCGCGGATGTCGGCCAGCAGCGGATGAACCTTGGCGAAGCAGGCGATCATCTCGCTGTTCGCATCGAGGAACATCTGGCGATCGATCGCGCCGTGACTGACGAGCGACGCCGCCATGTCCCAATAGCCGACGACCATGCGGTACTTGCCGGAGTCGGGGCTGACGAGGACGGCGCGGACGTCCTCGATCGTGGCTGGGTGGAACTCACGCAGGAACCAGTTGCGCGCCTCGCGCATCAGCGGCTCGCGGCGCAGCTCGTAGAGCTTGAGGATCAGCTGGGCACTTTCGTAGGGAGTGGGCATCCGGAGACTCTAGCGCTTCTCGCCTGCCGATCTCTTCCAACGGTAGGTCCTCGAGGCTCGCCGGAGCGGGGACAGCTTGATAACCTTGAGTCACCATGACCGACAAGCCCACCGACCCGTCCATTCGCCAGCACATCGAGCAGCTCGTGAAAGCGGAGCACAAGCTGTACGAGAAGGGCACCGCGCTCGAAGACGAGGACCGCGCCCAGCTCCACCGCCTGAAGCTCGAGCTCGACCAGTGCTGGGACCTCCTCCGCCAGCGCCAGGCGCTGCGCGACGCCGGCCAGAATCCCGATCAGGCGCACGTCCGCCCGGTCGACGTGGTCGAAAATTACGAAGGCTAGGGCTCGCCCGGCGTGAAGGTCGTCGCCGCGGTCTGTCAGATGCGTTCCACCGCGGACGGAGCGGCGAATCTCCGCCAGGCGGAGGAGCTCATCCGCGCGGCGGCGGCTGAAGGCGCGACCTTCATCGCGACGCCAGAGAACACCAACTACCTCGGACCGCACGCCGAGAAGGTCCGCCTCGCGGAGACCCTCGACGGGCCGACCTGCCGGCTTTTCGCTGCCCTGGCCAAGGAGCTCAAGCTCCACCTTCTTCTGGGATCGTTCAACGAAAAAAGCTCGGTAAAAGGGCGCTGTTTCAACTCCAGTGTGTTGTTCGAGCCATCAGGTGGGCGCTTGGCGGTTTATCGCAAGATCCACCTGTTCGATGTGGACGTGCCGGATGGCGTCTCGTTCCGCGAGTCGGCCACGGTCGAGCCCGGGTCGCAAGTCGTCACGGCCGAAGTGGAATTCGGCACCGTCGGTCTGTCGATCTGTTACGACCTGCGCTTCGGTGAGCTCTATCGGGCGCTCATCGCGCAGGGCGCGACGCTGCTGACGATCCCCTCCGCCTTCACCGCGACCACCGGCAAGGCGCACTGGGAAATCCTCGTCCGCGCACGCGCCATCGAGTCGCAAGCGTTCGTCCTCGCCCCCGGCCAGGTCGGCGAGCACGGCGACTCAGGCCTCCGCGAGAGCCACGGTCACTCCCTCATCGTCGACCCCTGGGGCCGCATCCTCGCCGACGTCAGCGAAGGTGTCGGCATCGCCCTCGCCGAAATCGACCTCAGCGAAATCCCCCGCGTCCGCAACGCCATCCCGATCGCCGCCCATCGGCGGCTGCCTGGCTGAGGTCTCGGAGAGGCCCGACGCAACCTCCCTCTTCGCGCGGCGTATCTCCTCCATCACCTACCGAGGAGAGCGCCATGGGCAATCCTGTCGTGCATTTCGAGTTCTGGTCGGACGCGCCGGCGAGCACCGCGGAGTTCTACACCCGGGCGTTCGACTGGAAGATGGAGCACGTGCCGGAGCTCGCCTACTGGATGGCGGACACCGACGGGGCCGAGGGCAACAAGGGGATGAACGGCGGCATCTTCCGGCCCGACGGCGAGGCCTCAAGCTGGCCGGCGAAGACCGCCATCTACATCCAGGTCCCGGCGCTCGCTCCGGCTCTGGAGCGCGTCGTGGCCGCCGGCGGGTCGATCCTCGTCGAGCGCAAGGAGATCCCGGGCATGGGCGCCCTCTCGCTGTTCAGCGATCCCGACGGCCGCGTCGTCGGGCTGTGGGAGATGGGCGTCTGAGCGTGGCGCCCCAGCCGCCGCGCTAACCTGCGACGGCGACCAGCTTCTCCACCACCGACGGATCGGCGAGGGTCGAGATGTCGCCCAGGTCGCTGGTGTCGCCGGCGGCGATCTTTCTCAGGATGCGGCGCATGATCTTGCCGGAGCGCGTCTTGGGCAGGCCCGGCGCGATGACGATCTTGTCGGGAGTGGCGATCGCGCCGATCGCTTCGCGCACCTGCTGCTTGAGCGCGCCGATCAGTTGCGCCGGATCCCAGGACTCGAACTCCGGCGTAATGATGACGTAGGCGAAGATCCCGGTGCCCTTGATGTCGTGCGGGTAGCCGACCACCGCCGCCTCGGCCACCGCGGGGTGCGCCACCAGCGCGCTCTCGACCTCCGCCGTGCCGAGGCGGTGCCCGGAGACGTTGAGCACGTCGTCGACCCGGCCGGTGATCCAGTAGTAGCCGTCTTCGTCCCGCCGGCAGCCGTCGCCCGTAAAGTAGAGCCCCGGATAGGCCGTGAAGTAGGTCTCGCGGAAGCGCTTGTGGTCGCCCCAGATCGTGCGCGCCTGCCCCGGCCAGGAGCGCTTGAGGCAAAGGTTGCCCGAGATCCCG
>JBDSRU010000488.1:0-3152 GCA_039929145.1 Thermoanaerobaculia bacterium | reverse complement strand
CGGCCGCCAGTGCCGCGCTCGACCGGGCGCTCGCCATCGATCCGAAGGCGAAGCACGCGCGCTACAACCTGGCGTTGATCTTCGAGTCGGAAGGCCACGGCGCCGAGGCGGCCGCCGCCTACCGCCGGGAGATCGCGGATCATCCGACGAACTTCAAGGCTTTCTTCAATCTCGGGCGCCTGCTCGAGGGGATGGGCGATCCGGCGGGCGCGCTCGCGGCGCTTCGCAGCGCGGTCGCGGCGAACGAGGAGTACGGCGTCGGCCGGCTCTTCCTGTCGCGGGCGCTGCTCGCGACCGGCGACCTGGCCGGCGCCGAACGCGAAGCGTTGCGTGGCCTCGCGCTCGACTCGAAGGGCCCGTTCACGCCGCTCGGGCACTATGTTCTGGCGGACGTCTACAGCCGGCAGGGGCGCGGTGACGAGGCGGCGCGCGAGGCCCGGCTCGGCCAGGAGGCCGAGGCGCGGACGGCGAGCGCGGCGCGCGCCGCGAAGGCCGCCGGTGCCGGGAGCAGCCAGGTCGCCGAGGGCGAACCGGAGTCTTAGAAGAGCGGGCCGTCAGGCCCTGGCGTCGAGCTCGAGCGCGCGCCAGAGATACCAGCTGGCGGTGGTGCGAAACGGCCGCCACTTCTCGCCCGACGCCGCGAGCTCCTTGGGCTTGGGCAGGACGTCGCGGCCAAAGGTGCGCGCGAAGCCCTTGCGCACGCCGTAATCGTCGAGCGGCAGCACGTCGGGCCGGCCGAGAGTGAAGATGAGAAACATCTCGACCGTCCAGGTTCCGATGCCCCTCACGGTCGTCAGGCATTCAACGAGCTCGGAATCGGAGAGCTTTTCGGCGGCGCGTCGGGTGGGGATGTCGCCGGCAATCGAGCGTTCCGCGAGATCCTTGACGGCGGCCACCTTGCTGCGCGAGAGGCCGGCCGCGCGCAGCAGTTCGTCGGAAGCGTCGGCGACCTTCTCCGCTCCCGGGCACCGGCTGGAGCCGAAGCTGGCGCAGACCCGGCCGTAGATCGTCGCGGCCGCCTTGCCGGTGAGCTGCTGGTAGACGATCGACTCGAGCAGGGCCTGGTAAGGGCTCTGGCGCGCGGCGATCTCCAGCCGGCAGGGGCCGACCTCGCGAATCAGGCGAGCGAGAGTTCGATCCTTGCGGCTGAGGTGCGCGACGGCAGCAGCGACGTCGAAAGGCGGTGAGACATTCGTGTTGCGAATGAGCGTGACCTCCGCGTAATTGACGCGAGTCTGGAGCGAACCGGGGAGGCGGGAGTCTAGCGGATCAGGTCGAGAACGCCGAATCGTCCCGGGCGATGGAAGTCGGCGGGGGAGGTGAGGGTCGGCGACCAGCAGGAGAATTCGGGCTCTCCGCCGCGCGGGCGCTCGATGCGATAGAAGTTGGCGCGCAGTACTTCTGGAGGTGCTTCGAAGTCGAGGCCGCGCCACGGAATGAGGAGCTCGGCCCGCCAGTCGGCGCGCGCTCCCGTTGGCTCGGTCCGCCACTCGATGCCGGGGCAGTTCCAGGCGGTGTCGACGGTCATGCCGATGCGATCGCCGTGCGGGTTGGCGACGCGGGCATCGAAAAGCACGCCGGCCGGGCTGACCTCGAACTCGTAGTAGCGAACCGGGACCTCCTCGCCGGCGGCGAGGAAGAGCTCGACGACTTCCTGTTGCCAGAGCGGTGCGTCGCGCTCCGTAAAAGTTCCCCAGGCGTCGTCGTCGGCGCAGTCGAACGAGACGCGCAGGTGCGACTCGTCCCACGACAGCGTCACTTGCGTGGTCCAGCGCGCCGCGGCGCGGCCGTCGGCGAGCGTGAACGGCTGCAGCACGGTCGCCGACGCAGCCTCGCGGTGGGCGACGGCCACGCGCGGTGGCCTCACTCCCAGGGTCCCGCAGGCATCGCCAGGCGCTCGATCTCCGCGCCGCCGAGAGCGCTGCGATCGAGGATCTCGTCGACGTCGGCCGCCGTCACGCCGCCGTACCAGAGGTTGCCCGGCCAGACGACGACGGTGACGCCGCGGCTGCAGTGCTTGAGACAGCCGGTGCGCGTCACCAGCACGTCGTCGCGCAGGCCCCGCGCCTTCACCCGGTCCTTGAACTCCTGATAGAGCGCCAGTCCGTCGCGCGCCGCGCAGCAAGGCTTCGCCGCGCCCGGTGGGCGCTCGTTGACGCAGATGAGCAGCTGCGATTTCGGCTTCGGCATGGCGCAAGTTTAACGAACGAAGTTGGGAGAGGTGAGAGTAGGATCGCCACCGGACTCCATTGATGAACGCCCGGATGCTGCTCAACCCCGCCGCAGGGCGTGGACGCGGGCGTCGCTCGCTCGCCGCGGTCGCCGCCATGGCGCGGCGGCACGGTCTGGAGATCGAAGTTCCCGGCAGCCCGGCAGAGCTCACCGCGGCTGCGCGGCGCGCCGCAGCCGAGGGTATCGAACGCCTGCTGGTCGGCGGCGGGGACGGCACCTGGCATCACGCAGCCCGAGGGCTCGCGGGCAGCGAGTGTGCCCTGGCTCCGATCGCGCTCGGCACCGGTAACGATCTCGCTCGGGAGCTGGGATTTTCGCTCGATCCGGCGACCGCGATCGCGCAGGGTGTCGAAGGCTCGCTCGACCGGATCGATCTGGGGAGGGCCGGAAACGGCATCTTCTGCGGGGTCGCCGGCGCCGGTTTCGACAGCCAGTGCGCCGAGTACGCCAAGACCATTCGCCGGCTGCGTGGGCCACTGGTCTATGTCTGGTCAGTGCTGCGCGTGCTCGCACGATTCCAGCCACTCGCCGCGACGCTCGACTACGACGGCGGCCGATTCGAAGGTGAGGTCATGTTCATCAGTCTCGCCAACACACGTTGGTTCGGCGGCGGCATGCTCATCGCCCCGGCCGCGGTCGCGACCGATGGCGAGCTCGACATCGTGATCGTGCGACGGATTTCGCGCCTGCGGCTTCTGGCCGTATTCCCGCGCGTCTACTTCGGGCGCCACAACTCTCATCCGGCCGTTTCGACACTGCGCTCACGCCGCGCGCGGCTCGTCTTCGATCGCCCGGCGACGCTCTACGGCGACGGCGAGGCGGTGGCGGAGATCCCGGAAGACGCTGCCGGCGGACTCGAGATCAGCCTCGATCCGCGCGGACTTGCCGTCGTGCGCGCGCTGGCCTGACCTGCGCTGAGG
>JBDSRU010000487.1:0-5770 GCA_039929145.1 Thermoanaerobaculia bacterium | reverse complement strand
GCAACGGGATCGACGACGACTGCGACCAGCAGATCGACGAGGGCTGCACTCCGCTCGACGGCCCCTAGCGCGTCCGCTGAAAAGAGCCGGTTGCCGACGAAAGTCGAGCGCTCGATGGTGATGGTGTGGTGAGCCGGTGCAGGCGATTTCCTGGCGAAGGGGCAGTGGAAGAGCAAGGTCTATCTGGAACGGCAACTAGGTTTCGATTGCGGAGCACGCCTTGTCTGACCCGTCCCGATATCGATTCATGCCCAGCGCCTGGAGAGCCCTCAACCCGATGCCTTCTGCCTTACGCAGCAAGCTGCCCGTTTGCCCAACGCCCTTGTGGGGACTGCAGCTGGTGCGGCGGTCGCAACAGCTGGCGCTGCTGGATCGGGGTGTGACTGATGGGCATTTTGGACAAACTCCTTGCTTTTTTCTCACGCGGAACGACGGGCTTCAATTCGCTGGAGATCCAAGTCCTCCGAGAAACGATGAAGCTGCTGGGCCCGATTTCCGCTGAGAAGATGCAGCGCCGCATCGGCCAGGTCGCGCTGGTCCAACGGCTTGCAGGCGGCGAACAGGTAAACAGCTACTGCAGTTCTCCTCCCCGGAAGTCGCGCAACGCAAGCTCTCCCTAGCCGCAGGGCGGAGAGGCGCCCTCTCGCCTACTTCCCTTTGGCGTAGAGATCGATCACCCGGTCGATCCCGTGCTGGCAGACGGGGCAGAAGGGGGCGCGGTCGCGGGTGAACATGATGCAGTCGGCCGCCGGGCGGTAGTAGCCCTTCGCTTCGTAGTTGGCGCCTTCGAAGGCGCCGACTTTGCCGGCGAAGGCTTCGGCGGCGAGGCGCTTCTCCTCTTCGTCGCGTTGGCGGGTGAAGAGCGCGTCCATCTCCGACTCGGGGCGCTTCTCGGCGCGGATCTTTCGGCGTTCGGCCTGGATCTCGCGCGAGCGGGCTTCGTAGGCCTCCTTGCCCCATGGAGTCGGGAGCGGCGTCCCGGGCTCCATCAGGCTCTTCCATTTGAGATTTGCCGGGTCGAGGAGCGCGGTGACGTTGGGCTCCCACGGCTCGGCGCGATCGGCGGCCGGGGCGTAGGCGACGTCGGATGTGTAGTACTCGTCGGCGAGCGCGGCGAGGTGATGCCCGAACTCGTGCACGAAGACGTACGGCGCCCAGAGCGAGTCGGCGGCGACCGTGCTGAACTGGCCGAAGATCCCGCCGCCGCCGTAGGTCTTGCCGTTGGCGAGGATCTCGACGACTTCATAAGGCGCCTGCGAAGCGAGATCGCGGAAGGCGCGGTTGTCGAAGGTCAGGATGTAGCGCTCGGAGCGGAAGGCGTCGTAGGTCGAGCCGACCGGCGAGCGGCGGTGGATGCCCGACGACGGGCGCGAGATGCCGGACTCGGCGGCGGCCGGGCAGAGACCCCAGACGTTCAGGTCGTTGCGCCGGCTCTGGAACGGCTCGACCGCGAAGAGGATCGCCATCAGGCGGCGCGCGTCGCTCTCGCACTTGCCGCGCTCGGCGGCGGTGTAGCCGTCACCCAGGATCAGGAAGTCGAGCTTGTCGGCGGGGTCGCCGGAGCGCTGAAGCGCGAGAAGCTCGCCGGCCGAGGGCGGGTGCGAGGCGTCGACCAGCATATCGGCGGGATCGACGATCAGCGACCAGATCTCGTGGAAGTCGTTCGCCTTGTCGCGCTTGCGGAGGACGATCTGCACCGGGCCTTCGGGGCGCGGAAAGCGCAGCGACTCGGAGAAGGTGCGGTCGATCTCGGTCGCTTCGCCGGTGGTCTCCCACTCGCCGTAGATCGAGGCGAAGCCGCGCGAGTACAGAACGCGCCGCGAGCTCCGGTCGATGACTTCGAAGAAGTACTTGCCGAGGTTGGTGTCGTCCAGGGTCTTGCCGGGATTCCCCGGCCACGCTAGTGGCTCGAGCACCACGCGCTCCAGCGCGAAGCGCTCCTCGCGGGCGTTGCCGGTGTGGAAGTAGTCCACCCGGAGCGTCTGCGCGACGGCGCTGGCTGGAGTCGCTGCACCGGCAGCGGTGCTCGCGGTGGTCGCAGTGGTTGCGGCAGTCGCGGGCAGCGCCAGGCCGATGCAGGATGCAACGAGAACGCAGTGGAGCCGCGGACGAACGAGGAAACGGCGCATGAGCTTCTCCTGACCCGGGAAGCTTGCCACGATGCGCGGTCTCCGCACCACGGACTCCGTTTGCGGGAGGTGAGCCCGGGTGGCGGCTCCGCCGCGAAGTCGATGACGGCCGGGATTTCTACGCGGAAAGTTAGCTGGAAGTCGAAAGGTCGGGGAGTGGTGAGTTGCCTGCTGCCATGGAGAGCGAACCGCCGCGGCGGGCTGGAACGATGGCCAGCCCGCCGCGATGGAGCGCAGGAGAGGCTACTGAACCTTGAAGTCGCGGTTCATCACCACGAGCCCGTCGATGGAGATCGCCACCTTGTAGCTGCCGGCCGGGAAGCCATCCGGCTTCGAGATGTGGAACTCCGTCGTGTCCGCGCCGGTGGCGGTGATGGTCTGCGTGTCGTCACTGACGACCTGCCCGTCCTGGAAGGTCCACACGGCGCGGATCGGCGCCGTCGCTGCGCTTCCGGAGGTCGCCACCGAGGCGTAGATCGTGTCGCGGGGAGCGAAGGTCTCGAGGTCCGTGGTCACCGTCTTGTCGGCGTTCAAGGCCTTGCCGACGCGCAGCTCGCGGAACGACACTCCGACCGCGGCAGGAGGGGCAGGGATCGGCGTCGAATACGTCGACGGTTCGGGCGCCGGTCGCGCAACCTCCTTCTTCTTGCATCCGACCATTCCGCTGCATCCAACGACGAGCACGGACGCGGCCAGCGCGCCACTCCACGAACGGGTAACCAGGTTCTTCTGTGTCATGTCCAGACTCCTTGAGATTGAGTGCGCCTCGGGCGTGCCTTCACGCCTCCGGTCGCGATGGAAACCGTCAGTCCGCCGGCAGGACGAGCTTCTGTCCCGGACGGATGAGATCGGGGTTATCGCCGATGAGGTCGCGGTTGGCGTCGTAGATACGAGTCCACTGCTTCGCATCGCCGTAGTGCCGCTGGGCGATCTTCGAAAGGCTGTCGCCGCTGCGGACGACGTACTCGGTGCGCACCGCGCTCTCACGGGTGGGAGCGGTCGAAGAGGCGCCGCTTTGCACATTGGAGAAGTCCGGATGCGCTCCGCCGGTGGTCGGCTTCGGAAATTCGATGTGCTCCACCTGGGGAGTTGCCGGCGTCGAAGAGGAACCCTTGGACACGTTCGAAAAGCTGGGCTTGGTACCCGGATTGTCTTTCTTGAAAAACGACATGGTTGGACCTCCTGCTCCTCCAGGGAGCAAAGCAGGTGCCATCGCTTGCGAGGGCGCTAGCTGTAGGCGCTGCAGGGTTTTGCGCCGGGGCGTCCAGGGCCCGGGTGGGCAATTGAAGAATTGTCGAAGTCGAGGCCGGCCGGTCTCCAGCCCGTTCGACAGCTCGATGGCGCGCGAAGTCGATGCCGCACAAGGCGGTGGATCCCATGCGCATTGAGTACTGCCGCCGCATTCCCCTCATGTCGGTGCGAGCGACGGAATCGGCAGAGAAGTTGCACTGTGCCGGATTGCCCCGCGAGTGCCGCTTGAGGGCCCGGCTTCCGTTGGTTGGAATGTCTTCCGCCGCGCCGGTCTCCCATCCGGTCCACCTGCCCAAGGAGAAATCATTCATGCGTCCGAATCGCTTGCCTTCCCTGTCGCTCCTCACAGCTGGCATCGTGCTGTCGATCTTCACTTCACCCAGCATCGTCCACGGTGCCGATCCCTTCATCGCTTCTGCGCTCGCAGTTGAGACCTACGAATACCGCAGGGACCTCGTCGCTGCGCCGGCGCTCGACTTCGTGCTCAGCGGGACGACCGACCTGACGAAGGATAGTTGCGGGACTGCCGAGAGCTTCGCTGTTCCGCCCGGCACCGACATCCGTTTCTGCTATTTCGCCGGCAACCCGGGTTCCGTCACCTTCTCGCGCCACGATCTTGCCGACAGCCAGGGGCAGATTTTCACCGGTTTTCCCTTGGATCTCGCACCGGGCTACGCGGTGTTTCTGATGCAGAACCGGCAGCCCGCGACTTCGGGCGGATTCGCCGCGCAGTGGACGGCCTACAACCCGGGTCCGATCGACGTGGTTTCGGCTTCGGACAGCAATCCGGTGACGATGACGACCGCGCTCATCTCGTGCAACGGTCCGACCTCTACCTTCTCGAACGGCATTCCAGTCGGCTGGACGAGCTACGACTGGCTCGCACTCGCCGCGCTGCCGGACTCCGAAGTCGACTGGGCCGACCTTTCCGCGAGCACCGGCTGCGGCGAGGTGACGAACTACACTGGCGGGCGTGGTGGCGCCGCCTGCGCCTCGAGCGATCTCGTTGCGCCTCAGGCGTACGACACGCAATTGCGCTCGCACAGCTTCAGCCTCGCAGGCGAGACTTCGGCGCGGGTCGAGTTTCTGGTCAACTACCAGGACTTCGCGGGTGGCGACGCGTTCTACGTCGACTACAGCGTCGACGGGGGAACGACCTGGATGAATCTCGCGCAATCGTCGGGCACGGACTATGGCGCCTTCCGCGCCTTACCCGGCGCCGCGATCTCGATCGATCTGGCAGTGGCACTCGGCGAGCCCGATGTGCGCCTCGGCTGGCGGTACGTCAACCACGACAGCAACGCCTCCGACTATTACGTGCAGGTCGACAACATCCGCCTGGCCTGCGGCAACGGGCTGTTCAGCGACGGCTTCGAGTCCGGCGATACCCACGCCTGGTCGGAAGGCCAGGAGTAGACATCGACACGGCGCCCGGCTTCAGGTCGCGCTCGCCGGATCCCGTGAATCAGGGGGGGAGCCGGGTGGGGAGCCCGGCGGCGTTGGCTCTTCCTCTCCCAACTCCAGATTCGCGGTGACTTCGCAGCCGACGAGGATCAGCCACCAGGCGATCTGGACCGAGAGCATGAAGAAGAAGGCGATGGCAAAGGTGCCGTAGACGACGCGCGAGGCGGCCGAGAAGAGCCGCACGTAGGCGCTGAAGCCGATCTGCAGTCCGTGCAGCGCGATTGCTGCGACGGCGGCGCCGGCGAGGGCGTTGCGGAGCTTGACCTTGCGGTTGGGAACCCACCAGAAGAGCAGCGTCAGCGCGAAGATCGAGATCAGCGGCGGCAGCCAGTGCGCGACCGCCGAGCGGCGCAGGAAGAGCGAGGAAGCCGAGCTCTGCGCCAGGTGGAGGAGCAGCGCGACCAGCGCCGCGATCGCCAGTGGCCCCCACACGACGACGAGCGAAAACGAGAACAGCCGGTGGAGGAGGCGCCCCTTGCGGCGCTCGACGCCGAAGATCTTGTCGATCGCTCCTTCGACGACGAGGAAGCACGAGGCGCAGGAGAGCAGGAAGCCGATCATCGCGAGACCCGAGAGCGCCTCCGCCTGCGCGACGAACGAATCGAGAGCCGTGACCAGGGTCGCTTCAGAATAGGGCAGCAGCGTGCCGAGCACCTTCAGCGTCCGGCCGTCGTCCTGACGGATCGCCCGCGCCACGAAGCGCGAGATGAGCGCCAGGAGTGGCACCAGGGAGAGCACGCTCGAGAAGGCGAGGGCCGAGGACTCGAGGCCGAGCCGGTCCTTGCGCGCCTTGACCAGGGCTCGGCGTAGAAACCGGATCGCCCGCTGCGCCCGGCTTGCGCCCGCCTGGACGGCTTCGGCAATCGGCGCGAGCGGCGAGGAAGAGAAGTGTGGGGACGGATTCACCAGTCGGCCCGGGTGCCGGC
>JBDSRU010000486.1:0-15505 GCA_039929145.1 Thermoanaerobaculia bacterium | reverse complement strand
AGCCAGCACGAAGTGCGCAAGCTGATCGCCGGTCCGACGGTCTTCATCTGCGACGAGTGCGTCGACATCTGTCTGGACATCATCGCGGAGGACCGCCTCCTCGAGCAGCAGCAGGAGACGAAGCTCCCGAAGCCGCACGAGATCAAGGCGATGCTCGACGAGTACGTCATCGGCCAGGATCTCGCCAAGAAGAAGCTCGCGGTCGCCGTCTACAACCACTACCGGCGCATCGAATTCTCGGAGAAGAGTCCGCGTACCGGCGACGTCGAGCTCTCGAAGTCGAACATTCTGCTCATCGGACCGACCGGCACCGGCAAGACCCTGCTCGCGCAGACCCTGGCTCGGCTGCTCTCGGTGCCGTTCACCATCGCTGACGCCACGACTCTCACCGAGGCGGGCTACGTCGGCGAGGACGTCGAGAACATCATCCTCAAGCTCTACCAGGCTTCCGGCAACGACAAGGAGAAGACCCAGCGCGGCATCGTCTACATCGACGAGGTCGACAAGATCGCGCGCAAGGGCGAGAACCCGTCGATCACCCGCGATGTCTCCGGCGAAGGCGTGCAGCAGGCGCTGCTCAAGATCCTCGAGGGGACGATCTGCAACGTTCCTCCTCAGGGAGGGCGCAAGCACCCGCACCAGGAGTTCCTGCAGATCGACACCACCAACATCCTGTTCATCTGCGGCGGCGCTTTCGTCGGTCTCGACGAGCACATCGAAAAGCGCCTGAACCAGAAGACCATGGGTTTCGGCGCCGACATCAAGTCGAAGAAGGAGCAGTCGAAGCAGAACCCGCTCGAGAAGGCGCTGCCCGAGGACATCATCAAGTTCGGCATGATTCCCGAGTTCGTCGGCCGCCTCGCGGTGATGGCCTCGCTCGAACAGCTCGATGAAGAGTCGCTGGTGCGCATTCTCAAGGAGCCCAAGAACAGCCTGGTGCGCCAGTACCAGACGATGTTCGAATTCGAGGACGTCGAGCTCCGCTTCTCCGACGAAGCTCTGAAAGCGGTCGCCAAGGAGGCGCTCAAGCGCAACGTCGGCGCCCGCGGCCTGCGGATCATCCTCGAAGAGCTGATGCTCGACCTGATGTACACCATCCCATCGCAGCGTGAGATCCAGGAGTGCGTGATCACCGAGGACACGGTGGTCCGACGCTCCCAGCCGGTGACGACGCTGCGAAAGGCCGGGTGAGCGTGTCCAAGAGCTTCGTCGAGACCCAGAGGGAGTCGCTCCCCGTCGTTCCCCTGCGGGACATGGTCGTCTTCCCGTACATGATGGCGCCGTTCATCGTGGGTCGCGACAGCTCGGTCCGGGCGCTCGAGATCGCGCTCGCCACCGCGCAGAAGCGGATCTTCCTCGTCGCCCAGCGTGACCCGAAGATCGACGAACCGATGCGAGACGATCTCTACGACTTCGGAGTCGTGGCGCGCGTGGTGCAGAACCTCAAGTTGCCCAACGGCAACATCAAGGTGATGGTCGAGGGCTTGAAGCGCGGCAAGCTGATGGATTTCGAGGAGCGTGAAGGCACCCTCTGGAGCCATCTCGAGACCTATGAAATCCAGTATCCGATGTCAGAGAAGCTCCAGCTCTTCGTCAACAAGGTCCTTGCGGCTTTCGAGCAGTACGCCAAGATGTCGCAGCACCTCGCCTTCGAGGGGCTGCTGCCGACACTGAAGCTCGACGAGCCCGATCGCCTCACCGATACTCTCGCCTCGCATCTGACCGTTCCGACAGCGGAGAAGCAGGCGATGCTCGAGCTGCTGTCGCCTTACGAGCGTCTGCAGCGGCTGCTCGACCTTCTCGATGTCGAGATGGAGAAGATGAATCTCGACCGGCGGATCAACGTCCAGGTCAAGAAGCAGATGGAGAAGGCCCAGAAGGAGTACTACCTCAACGAGAAGATCAAGGCCATCCACCAGGAGCTCGGGAAGAAAGATGACCGGAGCGACGAGATCGCCGAGCTCAAGGAGAAGATCGAGAAGGCGGGTCTCCCGAAGGCGGTCGCCGAGAAGGCCGATCAGGAGCTGAAGCGGTTGGAGTCGATGCCGCCAGTTTCGGCGGAGGCGACCGTATCGCGCAACTACATCGACTGGATCGCCTCGGTGCCGTGGAAGAAAGCTTCTCGCGAGCTGAAGGATCTCAAGAAGGCAGAAGAGATCCTCAATGCCGAGCACTACGGCCTGCAGAAGGTGAAGGAGCGCATCCTCGAGTTCCTGGCGGTGCGCCAGCTGACCACCGAGACTCCGGCGTCCATCCTCTGCTTCGTCGGCCCGCCCGGAGTCGGCAAGTCATCGCTCGCGAGCTCGATCGCGCGTGCCGTCGGGCGCAAGTTCGTCCGTCTTTCGCTGGGCGGAGTGCGCGACGAGGCGGAGATTCGCGGCCACCGTCGCACCTATATCGGCGCCTTCCCCGGCCAGATCATCCAGATGATGAAGAAGGCCGGCACGGTCAACCCGGTCTTCCTGCTCGACGAAGTGGACAAGATGTCGATGGACTTCCGCGGCGACCCGTCGGCGGCGCTGCTCGAAGTGCTGGATCCGGCGCAGAACCACGCTTTCGTCGATCACTTCCTCGACGTCGAGTACGATCTCTCGAAGGTGATGTTCATCGCCACGGCGAACGTGCTGCATCCGATTCCGGCGCCCCTCAGGGACCGGATGGAGGTCATCAACCTCTCGGGCTACACGCTCAACGAAAAGAAGGCGATCGCGAGCCAGTTCCTGGTGCCGAAGCAGCTCAAGGCGAACGGTCTCGAGGCGGCTCACGTCAAGTTCGAGGACGAAGCCCTGCGCCAGCTCATCGAAGGTTTCACGCGCGAAGCCGGGGTGAGAAATCTCGACCGCGAGATCGCCTCCGTCTGCCGGAAACTGGCGCGGAACGTCGTCGCCGAGGGCAAGCGCGCCGAGGTTCTGGTGAGTCCCGAGCGCATCACGACGCTCCTCGGCAAGCCGCGTTTCCGTCCGTGGAAGCGCGAGGAGAAACCGGAGATCGGTGTCACGACCGGCCTCGCCTGGACGGAGTTCGGAGGCGAGATCCTCGAGACCGAAGTCGGCCTGATGAAGGGCAAGGGCAAGCTGATCCTCACCGGCAAGCTCGGCGAGGTGATGCAGGAGTCGGCGCGCGCCGCCGTCTCGTATCTGCGCAGCCGCGCCGAGATCTTCGGCATCGACCCCGACTTCAGCGAGAAGTTCGATGTTCATATCCACGTTCCGGAGGGCGCGATTCCGAAGGACGGGCCCTCGGCCGGCATCACCATGGCGACCGCGCTGATTTCGGCGC
The DNA here is from genome assembly GCA_039929145.1 of Thermoanaerobaculia bacterium. Taxonomy (GTDB): domain Bacteria; phylum Acidobacteriota; class Thermoanaerobaculia; order Multivoradales; family JAGPDF01; genus JAGPDF01. Next base: position 12,226 of record JBDSRU010000486.1, on the reverse strand, counting down.
TGACCAAGCTTCCGGTGCGGCGCGATCTCGCGATGACCGGTGAGATCACTCTGCGCGGCAAGGTCCTGCCGGTCGGCGGGATCAAGGACAAGGCGCTCGCCGCCTATCGCGCCGGGATCACCGAGCTCATCCTGCCGCGCGAGAATGAGAAGGATCTGGAAGACATTCCTGCAGAAGTCCGCGACGTCCTGCAGGTGCACCTGGTCGAGTGGATGGACGAGGTGCTGCCGATCGCCCTGCAGGGGCAACTTGCGTGGCGGCCCCGAAATGAGGGAGAATTCCCGGGACGGCCGACGGAGCCCCCGCTGGACTCCGGATCCTTGGCCCACTGATCCTCTCGCCGAATCCGCTGCAAGCTCTGATTTCTCTGTCGGGTCTTTTCATTCACCAGGGTCGGGCTTATCCGGTGTCGCTGCCGGAACAGATCCTGCATACGCAGGTAGTCTGAGTCGCAGGTTGATGGAGACTCTGATTGGCTGGTGGCAGGTGGGCGGCGGATCCCTTCCCGGGGGCGCACCCCGACGGTGGGCCAGCCGATCCGGCCCGGCGCGACGGCAAGAACATTCCTGGTGACCTCCGGAGTCAGCACTGAAGATTGAATCCTCGGAGTTCACCAAGTCGGCGGCCGGTAGTGAAAGTTTCATCTTCGACGGGCTGCCGGAAATTGCCTTCGCCGGACGCTCGAACGTCGGCAAGTCGAGCCTGCTGAACAAGCTTCTGGGCCGGAAGTTGGCGCGTACCAGCTCCACTCCCGGACGGACCCAGCTGGTGAACTACTTCCGGGTCAACGGTTCCTTCTACTTCGTCGATCTCCCTGGCTTCGGATATGCGAAAGCGTCCAAGGCAGCCAGGAGTCAGTGGGCCGAAATCATCAACGACTACCTGCGGACCCCTCATCCGCAGCGCGTCGTAGTACACCTGGTGGACGGGAGAGTCGGTGCCACGGCTCTCGACGAGCAGGCTGGAGACTATTTTGCAAGTTTAGGTCTCCAGACAATGGCAGTCGCGACCAAGGTCGACGACGTCAAACGAGGAGAGCGCGTCCGGCGGATGAAACAGATCGCCGGCGCGTTGAAGATCGGAGAACCGACGGCGGTCCTGGCCGTCTCCGCCCAAACAGGGGAGGGTGTCCGTGAACTCTGGAAATCCATCGCAGAATTTCTCGCGGGGTAAACCGCGGCGCAGCAGACGAGGAAGAAAGAACATGCCGAAGGTCACGGAACAGCCCCTTGAACTGCCACTCGACGTAGGTTCGGAACCCGTCCCCACGGGGAACGGCACGAACGGCAACGGCAAGCAGATGCTCGATATCCGGGCACTCAAGGAGATGTCGATCGCCGAACTCACCACGGCCGCCAAGGACCTCGGGGTCGAAGGTGCTGCCGGCCTGCGCAAGCAGGAGCTCATCTTCAAGATCCTCGAAGCGCAGACCAAGTCCTCCGGGCTGATCTTCGCCGAGGGAGTTCTCGAGTGCCTGCCGGACGGATTCGGCTTCCTGCGCGCCCCGGAGTACAACTACCTGCCCGGTCCGGACGACATCTACGTCTCGCCGTCGCAGATTCGCCGCTTCGACCTCCGGACCGGTGACACGGTCTCCGGCCAGGTTCGCCAGCCCAAGGACGGAGAGCGCTACTTCGCCCTGATCAAGGTGGAGGCGGTCAACTTCGAGCACCCGGAAGTCGCGCGCAACAAGATCTTCTTCGACAACCTGACGCCGCTCTACCCGATGGAGCGCCTCAAGCTCGAGGTCCCCGGCGACATGTCGTCGCGGGTCATGGATCTGGTGACGCCGATGGGCAAGGGCCAGCGCGCGCTCATCGTCGCCCCGCCGCGTACCGGCAAGACGATGTTGCTGCAGTCGATCGCGCACTCGATCGCCAAGAACCATCCGGAAGTGGCGCTCATCGTGCTGCTGATCGACGAGCGCCCGGAAGAGGTCACCGACATGCAGCGCTCTGTGCAGGGCGAGGTCATCTCCTCGACCTTCGACGAGCCGGCCACCCGCCACGTTCAGGTCGCCGAGATGGTGATCGAGAAGGCGAAGCGCCTGGTGGAGCACAAGAAGGACGTCGTGATCCTGCTCGACTCGATCACCCGTCTGGCCCGGGCCTACAACACCGTGCAGCCGCCGTCCGGCAAAGTGCTCTCGGGCGGTATCGACGCCAACGCGCTCCATCGCCCGAAACGGTTCTTCGGCGCGGCCCGTAACATCGAGGAAGGCGGTTCGCTCACCATCATCGCGACTGCGCTCGTCGATACCGGTAGCTGTATGGACGACGTCATCTTCGAGGAGTTCAAGGGCACCGGCAACTGCGAGATCCACCTCGACCGGAAGCTCGTCGACAAGCGGACCTTCCCGGCGCTCGACATCAACAAGTCGGGTACCCGCAAGGAAGAGCTGCTCATGCCCGAGGACGAGCTCCGCCGCGTATGGGTGCTGCGCAAGGTACTGAACCCCTTGTCGGTCGTCGAGTCGATGGAGCTTCTGTTGGACAAGCTCTCCAAGGCGAAGACGAACCTCGACTTCCTGAATGCGATGTCGAAATAGCGTTATGCGACCGCTCGCGGTCGCATAACGCGTGCTCGCAGGAGCGACACCCGTCGGGTGTCGCTCAGCTCGCACCGACTTGGCTACTTCGAAATGCTGCGCGTCGGCATCGTCAACTACATCAATAGCCGTCCTCTGTCCCGCGGACTCCTCCGCGCGCGGCAGGAGGGCGGTTTCGTCTGTGAGAGCCTGCCGCCGGCGGTGATCGCGGACCGGCTGGCCGCCGGCACGCTCGATGTCGGCCTCGTGCCGTCGATCGAGCTGGCGCGCATCCCGGGTCTCACCGTTCTTCCCGGCCTCGCCATCGCCGCCACCCACGAAGTCCGGAGCGTTCTGCTGGTCTCGAAAGTGCCGATCGGCGAGATCGCCTCGGTGGCTCTGGACGAGAACAGCCGCACCTCGGCGGCGCTCGTGCGCATGATCCTCAAGGACAGGTATGACCTGGAGCCGACCTACCGCCCGGCGCATGCCGACATCGACGAGATGCTCGCGACCGCCGACTCCGCCCTGATCATCGGCGACCCGGCGCTCACGGTGCCGCGCGAGCGGTATGTCGTGCTCGATCTCGCCGGGGAGTGGCTGGAGATGACCGGCCTGCCGTTCGTCTTCGCCGTCTGGGCGGTGCGGGAGAACGTCGCCACCGCCGGGCTCGTCGCGCCCTTCACCGAGAGCTACGAGACCGGCCTCGCCGAGCTCGACCAGATCGTCACCGAAACCGCCGCGGAGACCGGCCTCTCGGCGGCGATTCTGCGCGATTACTTCACCCGCAACCTGCGGTACCGCATGGGCCCCACCGAACAGGCCGGCCTCGCCGAGTTCCTCCGCCGCGCCGAAGCGCGCGGTCTCACCACCTCACCCTCGACGCTCCGCTTCGCCCGCGCCTGAAGGCGACTCGGAGTCTCTTTCGGGGCGCTCGGCCGGCCTAGTCCGGCCGGGTCAGGGCGAAGGTGCAGCCGCGGCAGATGAAATTGGCGGGGGCCTCTTCGACGCCATAGACCCAGCGGCGCATCTGCGAGAGCTTGGGTCCGGAGAGGACGTCGGCGACGGATTCGACGTTCAGGTCGCCGACCTCGTACTTCTCGTCGTAGTCCTCGCAGCACAGAACGCACTTGCCGTGCGGGGTGATGTGGAGGTGCTGGAACGGGCGCGAACCGACGTTGTCGCAGCCGCAGAGCTTGCCGATCGGGGCCGCGGGCTTCATGCCGATCTGCAGGTAGCCGGCGCGGTCCATGACCTCGAAATACTTGACGGTGAAGCGGCTGCCCGCGAAGCGCGCCGTGATCTCCTCGAAGTCGCGCTGGTGGTTCTCGTTGCCCGTTCCCAGCACGACCATGTCCATCTGCTCGGCGAGCGGCTTGTCCTTGGCGTAGTCGATGTTCCGCAGAACCGCGTTCATGTGATCTCCGCCGCGCTCCCTCTTGTAGCGCTCGCGGTCGATCGTCGAGAGGTTGATCGACAGGAATCGCAGGCCTCCCATCGCGACCAGCGCGTCGACCCGGTCGGGAGTCAGGCCGGTGCCGTTCGTCAACACCGCCGGTGGCAGGCCGGCCGCCCGGATCGCGCGCACCTGATCGACGAAGCGCTTGTCCGCCGTGGGTTCGTTGTAATTGATCATGAACAGCGCTTCGATCGTCGACTTGTAGTCGGAGAGCTCGGAGAGAATGCGTTCGTAGAGCTCCGTTGGCATGAAGTGGTTCTCGCGCGGCGCGATCGAGACCGGACAGAAGTAGCAGGACTGATTGCAGACCGTGTGCGCTTCGAGCGACGCGTACTTGAGCCGGAAGGACCGGGATGTCTCCGCGGCATCCGTGATCAGCCAGCCGCCGCCGGCGAGCGCTTCGAGGTCGGCCGGCGCGACGCGGCCTCCGGACTCGAGGTTGCGCAGCGCGGCGAAGAGTGGCTCGCCGACTGCGAGAGTGGCCTCCGTGAGCGGGTTGTAGAAGCGCTCCGCGCTCGCATGCAGGTAAGGGCTGACGCGATCCTGTCCGGAGGCAGAGCGGGGGGCGGGAGGCGAACCGGCGCCGGTGCCGGGCGCCGAGGCGTTCGAGAAATCAGACATGCAGTGAGGCCTCCGTGCTTGCGGCTATCGCAGTCGCGCCTTCGTCGCTCCAGCGATGCGGGAATTGTGCGAGGCCGATCGCATAGCGTGGAGATTCCACGCCGAAGGCATCGGCCAGGATCTGGCGGTCGAAGATGTGCAGGCCCGCTCCGTCGAGCAGGAAAGCGTAGATGGTGAAGCGGCCCTTGAGGATCTGCAGGTCGGGCACCTCGAGGCGCACAGAATAGCTCCGGCGGCCGGAATACGGCCGACGTCCTTCGCGCAGCGTCGTGAACGAGCAGACCTCGACGCCGTCGATGCGGTTCAAGCCGACGCCGACCTGGAATTCGAGCCCGGGATCGTCGCTCTTCCATTCGATTTCGATCGTCATCGTCTCGCCCTGTCGCGCCAGCGCTCCTCCCGGCAGGCGGACGTCGGTGAGTCGGGCGGGCCCCGGCACGAGGGCGTCTTCGGCGTGGCTGGTCCCCGCCTTCGCGAGCAGGAACTCCTCGTACTTGCGGACGACGTCCTGCGACGGGCCGCAGGCGGCGACCTTGCCGTTCTGCAGCCACAGCGCCTGGGCGCAGAAAGCGGAGACGTAATACATGGCGTGCGAGCAGAGCAGGAGAGTGCCGCCGCCCGAGGTGAACTCCTGCAGCCGGTCGATGCACTTCTTCTGGAAATATCCGTCGCCCACCGAAAGCGCCTCGTCGATGATCAGCACGTCGGGCTCGACCTGGGTGGCGATGGCAAATCCAAGACGCATCGCCATCCCGGTCGAGTAGGTCTTCACCGGCTGGTCGATGAAGCTCTCGAGCTCGCTGAAGGCGATGATCTGGGGAGTCTTGTCGCGAATCGCCGACTCGGAGAGCCCGAGCAGTGCGGCGTTCAGGACGATGTTCTGCCTCCCCGAGAGCTCGGGATGGAACGCCGAACCGAGCTCGAGGATGGAAGCCACCTTGCCGCGCACCGCGAGACTTCCGCTCGAAGGGGCGGTGATTCCGGAAAGGATCTTCAGCAGCGTGCTCTTGCCGGCTCCGTTTTCACCGATGATGCCGAAGCCCTGGCCGGCGGGAACCTCGAAGCTGACCTCGTCGAGGGCGTGAAAGGCGCGATGACGGGGGCGCCGGGTGAGGAGCTCCATGGCGCGATTCATCGGGTTCGAATGCACCCGGTACACCTTGCTGAGCCTCTCGACGCTGACGGCCGGAGCGCTGAGCAGCGGAGCTGGAGCGGAAAGGTCGGGCGCGGCGAGAGCGGACATCGGCATCGCAAGTATACGTTCGCAGCCCTCCGGGACGTTGGGGGCGCCGAAGTGACATGTTAGGCTTTACGGCCCAAGGCTCGAGGTAAATCGGGCCTCCGGCAACAGGAATCGAAGCGACCATGGCCAGGCTTTTCCGCATGCCACGAACCTCCGCACCCATTGCCCTCCTGGTCAGCCTGCTCGGCTGGGCCGGCTGTAGCTCGACGGTGCCGCCAGCGCCGACCACTGCTTCCGGGGAGAGGCCCCCAGCGGTTGCGCCCCTTGCCACAGCTCCGACTGCCGCAACCACTTCCCCGTCCGAGGCGCCTCCGAAAGCGCCGGAGGCGCCCTACCGCAACACCGTTCGATGGGCGACCGCGAGCGAGGTCGACAGCTTCGGTTTCGATGTCTTCCGCGCGGAGAGCGAAGAGGGCCCGTTCGAACGGCTGAATTCCAGGACGATTTCGGGCGCTGGCACCTCCGACGAGAGCCACACCTACTCCTACGTCGACGAAACGATCGATCCGGCGAAGGAGTACTTCTACTATGTCGAAGGCATCGACCTCGACGGCACGCGCGAACGCATCACACCGGTGAATCGAGCGCGCGCGAAGCTTCCGCCGCCGGCGGCTCCAGCTCCTTGACGGTCTCCGCGGCGGTTTTGGCCCGGATGCGCGGAGCGATCGCGCCCGGATTTCGCACGCTGCTGGCGATGGGCGTGCTCGTTGTGGTGCTCGATGGAGAGGCGGTGGCGGCGGAGCCGCGACCCGCGATCAAGATATTTCTTTCGCAGCCCGGGATCTACCGCGTGACTCAGAAAGCTCTCGTCGCCGCCGGATGGCCGGCCGAGGAGATCGCGAGCTCCCGATTGGCGATGCGGCACCAGGCGGCAGTGACGCCGATCTGGATCGAGGACGGCGGCGACGGCCGGTTCGGCGCCGGCGACGCGCTGCTTTTCGCCGGCGACCGGCTGCCGGGCGAGCATGGCTATTACAACGAGCACTCGAGCCTCAACGTCTACTGGTTGATCGATGATCCCGAAAGCGGCGCAGCCGGGCAGCCAGGGTCGCGGTTGCAGCCGGGCCGCGAGATGGGCACAGCGGCGGCCGGGCCGGAGTCGCATTGGCAGCGACGGAGTCGTCAGGAGGAGGATCGCCTTCTCCTGCGCTATCCGAACGCCGGCGTCGAGGATCAGGAGCTCTGGTACTGGAAGAAGCTCTCCTACCTGGATGCCAACCGATTCGAAGTGCCGGTCGATCTTACGGACCTGGATCGCAGCGTAGGTGCGCAGGGAGGGGACACCGCGGTCGAGATCGCGGTCGAGCTGCGGGGCTGGTCCAAGCCGCGGTCCAAGCCGTCCCCGGAGTTCGCCGACCATGCGGTCGAGATTCTCTGGGACGGGGAGGTGATCGGTCGCCGGCAGTGGTCCGGTACCGAGGAGGCCGAGAAGATCGAGCTCAGGCTACCTGCCGCCGGAGTCGAGGCCGCGATCCACCAACTCGCTTTGCGCGTGCCCGAGCGCCCGGCGCTCGACAATCTGCCCCTGGTCGATGTCTCGATCCTGAACTGGCTGGAAGTCGTCGCGCCGCGCACCTCGACCCTTGCCGTCGCCGCTCCAGTTCCGGCCGCCCCGGAATCCGCGTTGGCCGAGGTGGGCAAGAGCGGGCCGCCGCAGCTGCGACTCGAGCCGAGGCCTGCCTACCTCGGGAAGCCGGCGTCGATCACGATTCCCGCGGGAGGACGATTCGACCTCTTCGCGGACGGCGGCGAACGATTTACGCTTTCCGCTCCCGGCAGCGCCGACCGGCTCACGGCGATCCCGGCGGCGAGCGCGTCCTGGGTGGTCCCTTCCGGCGGGTTCCTCGCGCCGCGCGCGCTGGAGCTCGATCGACCTTCGAATCTGAAGGATCCGGGCCATCAGGCGGATTTCCTGCTCGTGTCGCATCCCAGCCTTGCTGCTGCGATGGCGCCGCTCGTGGCGCTGCGCCGCAGCCAGGGCCTCACTGTTGCCGAGGTCGACGTGCGGGACATCTACGATGAGTGGAGCGCTGGAGTGACCGATCCGCGGGCGATCCGCGACTTCGTCGACTACGCCTTCCACCATTGGCGCGCGCCGGCGCCGCGCTTCCTCCTCCTGGTCGGCGATGCGAGCTGGGACGGCAAGAACGAGGTCTCGGCCGGGCCCTCGCCGGATTGGGCCTTCCGGCTCTCCGACCGGGCCGAGTTCATCCAGAACGGCAGTACTCCCTACACTTCCGGCCAGGTCGCAGCGTCGCGCAATTTGATCCCGACCTGGGGTTACGGCAGCGCCGAGGGGCACGCGGCGGGCGACAACGCTTTCGTCGCGATCGACGGTGATGACGAGAAACCCGATCTTGCCGTCGGGCGCTTCCCGGTCGTCGAACCGGCCGAGGTCGTGGGTATCGTGGCCAAGATCGTCGGCTACGAGACGGCGCCGGTGGTCGGTGATTGGCAGTCGCGCATCCTCTGGGTGACCAACGAGGAGTCCTATACGCAAGCGGCGAGCGACCGGCTCGCTCTCGAGATCGCGCCGCTCGGCTTCACAGCGAACAAGGTCTATCCGGTTGCGGTGGTCCCTCCGACCTCCGACGACCAGGTGGCGTTGCGCAGCGCTTTCGACAAGGGCGCGCTCGTCGTCCATTTTTTCGGCCACGGCGGGCGCTACATCTGGCGCACAGCCGCGCCCGACCTGGCTTCGCAGCGCGATCTCTTCGACCTCTCGGACGTCGAGGCGCTCGCCTCGACCGGAATGCTGCCGCTGGTCCTCAGCATGACGTGCTACTCGGCGCCGTTCGACCATCCGACGGCGGACTCGATCGGCGAAAAGCTGCTGCGCGAGCCCGGCAAGGGCGCCGTGGCGGTCTTCGCGGCGTCCTGGCGCAACGCGCCACGGGAGGAGTGGAGTCGCGGCCTGCTCGAGGAGTTGTTGCGTCCCGGCACGGTAGGCGAGGCGATCCTGCACATGAAGCGCAGGGTAACGCAGCCCGATCTGATCCGGCAGTACAACCTGCGCGGCGATCCGGCAATGCGCCTGGCGCTCCCGGCCTCGGTGGCCTCGGCGGCCAATCATGGCTCGGCCCCCGCGCACTGAAGCTTCCGGACCGCAAACAGGGGTCCCTTCGTTCACAGCGGGCGCGCAATCGCAACGCCTTGCCGATTCGGGTCGTCACCTCGTGATCGCTCCGCACCGATCCGGGAATCCGATACCGCCGCTCTTCCTGCTCATTCCGCTCGTCCTGGCGATCGCGTTGCAGCTCGGGCTCGCCCGCCTCGAAGGACCGTTTGGCGAGCGCCACCCGCGGCCGCTCTCCGGCGACGAGAAGCGCTACATCGAGGTGGCGACTGCCTGGGCCGCGGGAGAGCCGGTGGAGCTCGATCCGCTCTGGCCTCCTGGCTATCCGGTAGCGGTCGCCCTGGTCTTGCGCTGCGGCGGTTCGCTTTCATGGGTGGTCGGAATCCAGGTTCTGGCGCTGCTCGCAGCGGGAGTCGCGCTGGCCCGCGTGGCGCAGGAGGCGGGCGCTTCGCCCGCGGCATCGGCCCTTGCCGGCGCCCTGCTCATCCTCGATCCGGAGGTCGCCATTTTCGCGCGGCTGTTCCGTCCCGAAGCGTTGCACCTGGCGCTCCTGCTCGTGGCGCTGCTGCTCGCGATCCGTGCGAGCGGACCAGGAGAGGACCGGTCGCGGCCCCGCCGCCTGGCGCTTCTCGGGGTGGCGCTCGGCCTGGCGATTACCCTCAAGAGCCTCCTGCTGCCGTTCGTGCCGCTCTTCGTGCTGGGGGTGATGCTCTCGCGAACTCCGCCAGAGTCGGCGGGACCGCGCTGGCGAGGGAGTCTGGCGCGCGGGCTCTTCGTCGTCGTGCCGCTGCTCGCGGTGCTCACCCCGGTGCTCTTGATTCAGCATGCCGAGAGCGGCTCGTGGTCGCTGGGCGGCAGCGCGCGTTTCAACCTCTGGGTCGGGTTGACCGATCGCTCTTCACGCAGCCTTTCGGAAGACCGCACCTGGGAGGAGTATCAGCGTTACCGCGCCGCCGGCGCCACGTTCGCCGAACGCCAAGCGGCGATCACGGTGCGCTTGCGCGAGCTTGTCGCGACGCGCGGCCTTCCGGCGACAGTCGCCGGGCAGTGGCCACGCCAGTATTTCCGGCTGTTCGATCGCGAGTCGTATTTCAGCGCCATGCTGCCGCCGCGAGGCAACCGGTTCCTCGACGGCGAGGGCTACCGTGCTGCGCCCCCAAGTCTCGCCCGCCTGCTCGGAGGCGCTGAAGCGGTCTTTTACATCGCACTTCTCGGGCTGGCGCCTTTCGGCCTGGTGCGGCTGATGCGCGCGCGGCGTCCCGGAGCGCTCTGGTTCGCCGTGCTCCTCGGTTGTCAGCTCGCGCTGTTCTACTTCGTGCACGTCAAAGCACGCTATCGCCTGACCATCCTGCCCTTGTTGGTGCTCGGCGCGGTCTGGGCGATCGAGAGCTTTCGACGGTCGAGGCGGGACGAGTCGTCCGCGATCCCGGCCCTCGACTTCGGGCTCGGGTTGGCCGGCGCGGCAGTTCTGCTCTTCTTTGGTTTCGCTGCGCCCTGAGCGCCGCCAGCTCAGAGCGCGACGTCGCCGCGGCAGCGGCTGGCCGGCTTGAATCCGGCGTCGGGCGCAAAGGCCGGGCGCTCCGCCCACGCGAGGAGTTCGCGGCAGGTGGACGAGAAGGTCAGGTGCGCGAGCGCATAGGCGCGAGCGCGTTCAGCCATGCTCGCGATCTCCCCGGGATTCTCGGCGGCCCAGCACAGCCGGTCGGCTAGCGCATCGGCGTCGCCCACCGGAAAAGTCAGACCGAGGCGGCGCCGCTCCAGGAGCTCGCCCAGATCGCCGATCTGGTTATAGGCCACCGCGAGGCCGGTGCTCATCCACTGCACCACGCGATTCTTGCTCCCCAGCATTCCTTCGTAGATCGGCTTCTCGGTGAGAAGTCCCAGGTCGGAGTTCGAGACGATCGCCGGCAGTTCGTCGGCGATCACCCAGCCGTGCAGCTCGAAGCGCTCCGCGAAGCGCGATGCCGAGGTACGTTCGACCAGCTCGCGATAGGTCGAGTCGTCGTGACCGGGGACCTCGCCGCCGGTCGAGATGAAACGGATACGCGAGTTGCGCTCCATCGCTTTTTCGAGACCGGTCACCAACGTCCGGACATCGCTCCAGGTGTTGTAGCTGCCGCTCCACAGGACGCGTAACGGCTCGTCGACGCTGGCTCGGCGGCGCGCCGGAGGCGCAGGGCCGCGCGAGCTCTCCGGAAGCAACGCGCACGGGACCACGGCGGTGAATTCGTAGCCGATGGTGCGGAAAGTCAGCCGGCCGACGGCGCCGAGCTCTCCGATAGCCGCCCACTTCTGGCGCTCCGACACGACGGATAGGCGATCGGCCTTGCAGAGCACCGGTTCGATGAGCTCCCAGAAGAAAGGCACGACCGCGTCGTGGCCGTCGAGCGCCGACTTCGCCTGCGCCTCGCACATGACGTCTCCGAACTGGTCCGCCCAGAACGGGACTTCCGGCTGGGCGACGGTGAGCGCGTAGGAACCGTAGACCGTCGCTCCGACGACTGCCTGTGGCCGAAAGTCGGCGACCTGGGTGCGATAGTAGGACGGGTCCACGAACGTGCTCTTCGAGATGCGCTCGATGTGCACGCCGTCGACGGTCTCACGGGCCACCGGCGGCGTGACATAGGCATCCTCCAGGACGACGGCCACCAGCCGCACGTCGTGCCCGGCATCGGCGAGGGCGCGCGCGAATTGCCAGCTGCGAATTCCCGGGCCGTAGTTCTTGCGCGTGTTCTCGAACGGCAGGGGGGCGACGCCGTAGATCAGGACTCGGGTCATTGTGGGCGTTCTCCGGCGACAACGGACTCCCAGGGCCGGCCGCGCTGAACCACTTCCGGAAGGGTGATGACCGGCACGGTGCCGGACGGCTTGAGAAACTTCCACCACGAGGTGTCGCGACCGTGGCGGAGCCGCGCCGCGAGGATTCGGGGAAGCAGCGCGAGCGCGCCCAGCCAGGCGCGCCGTTGGAGATCGGCCGCCGCCGTATCCTGGCGCCGGCGCCGGTCGGCGTATACCGCGCGCTCGTGCCGGACGAGTCCGGGCAAGGCCGGCAGAAGGCGTCTCCAGGGCCAGTGCAGTAGCATCAGGATGAGCCGGTTGCGCCAGAAGAGGAAGAGCTTGAACTCGGAGTCAGGGCCGGCGGTCGCGGAGACGGCGTGCGCGACGACCGCATCGGGAACGATCCAGACGGAGAGCCCGCGGCGGCGGAACCGCAGGCAGAGGTCGAGGTCTTCCATGTAGAAGTCGAAGAGCTCGCTCCAGCCGCCGGCACCGTCGAAGGAGCTGCGACGCATGAGGACG
>JBDSRU010000485.1:0-4474 GCA_039929145.1 Thermoanaerobaculia bacterium | reverse complement strand
AGCGCGCCACCAGGCTCTCGAGAAACTCCGGGGTGAGCTGATGGTTGAGCGCCGCCGTCGTGCGGCGGACGATCTCGGTGCGGAACTCGGGGTCCTCTTCGACCAGGCGGAGCATCAGCGCCTGCTGTGGCGACCGGATCTCGCGCTGATTGTCGAGCACGTACGGCAGGAGGTCCCGCGTGTTGCCGAAGCGCGAGTTCTTCGGCGGCGTGCGGAAGCTCATGTCGTGATCCCAGTGGATCCAGGTCCAGCGGCCGGAGGCGAGCTTGCCGGTGCGATCGCGGATCATCGCCTCCTGATAGATGTCGCCGGTGCCGCAGAAGAGGACGGTCACCAGCCAGGTGGTGAGCTTGTCGAGGTCGTAGCGGGAAGCGGCGTCGGCGCGGGTGAACGGCGTCGGCGCCGCGGCAATCCAGGCGAGCTCTCCAGCCCAGAACCGGTCACTCGCTTCGCTGTCCTGTCGCGGGTCGTCGGGGTCTCGCTTGCCGCGATGGAGCTCGAAGTCGTCGTGCCCGTAGTGCCGGCGCAGAAAATCGCCGTCGATATGCTCGCTGATGGAGTACACGGCGGCCGGGCTGCCGTTGAGGCTGAACCAGACCGGGCGGGTGCGCGGTGTCTGGCCGCCGAGCGCTCGACCGATGTCGTAGGCGACCTCGCCGGGGAAAGCCCACAGGGAACCGTCGGTGTCTTCATCGTCGCCCTCGGCGACGAGCAGGCGCGCGAGCGGTGGCATCGGCCGGTCGAGGTCGGACGAGACGAGTCCACCCGGGAGCCCCGTCGTTCCGTGCTCACTGCGAAACGACAGACGGTAACCGTAGGGCGGGTAGCGCCGGCTCACGCCGCCGTGGATCCGGATTCCGACGGGCGCGGCGAACTGGAGCTTGCCGTTCTCGAAGAAGGAGACCCAGCCGGTCTCCTCGGTGTCCCTTCCGGGCTTCGATGGCCGGCTGTGGACCCGCGCCCATCGGCACGGATCGAGCCAGAGCGAAATCAGCGGCGGTCCGGCGTCGCGCCACGGCACGGGAGCGCTGGTGCTGCTGGGGAGCTCGGCAGGAGTCAACGGCCGCGCGGCGAGCTCGAGCTCGGGACATTTTCCTGCCGGAGCGACATGGCGCGGGTCGACCGGCTTCGCCATGGTTTCAGCGCTGGGCGGCTGGACGACCAGCTCTCCGGACCGCGAGAGCAGACGCGTCATGCGGGCCGAGTCGAGCTCGGATCGCGTGGCATGCGTGCGAGCGAGCCGGGAGCGGAGACGCTGCCCCGGGCCGGTCGTCGCGAAGGCGGCCAGGAGAAAGGCGACGGCGATCGCCGCGGCGATCCGGAGCTTGCCGCGCGTGCCGCTGTCCGGAGTCACCGCGTGCTGGCGCTCTGCGGATAGAGAATCGAGAGGCTCTGCGGCATGCAGCGCTGCTGGAGCAGGCGCTCGATGGCCGGCGCTTCCGAGCTCTTCAGCCCCGAGAAGCGCCAGGTGACGGAAACCCTGCCGTCGAGGCGCGTCAGGCTCTCGAGCACCCCGGACCGGCCCGAGCCCGCGAGCGCCGCGAAGAACGCTTCGCCGTGTGCCGCATAGCCCGCCTCGTCGAAGGTCGCGATGACCAGCCCGTTGGCGCTGCCGCGGCGGAACACCGGGCGCACCAGCTCCTGGACCAGCAGGACGACCACCGCGGCCCCGAGCAGCGCGCCGAGAAAGGCGAGCAGGCCGGTCGCCGCCGCGAGCGAGGTGGCGATGACGACCATCAGAAACCCGATCTCTTCCGGCTCCTTGATCGGCGTCCGGAAGCGCACGATCGAAAGCGCACCCAGGAGGCCGAGCGAGAGCGGAAGCGAGAACTGGATGCAGATGAAGATCGCCGTCACCGCGATCGCGATCAGCGGAAAGGCGCGGTGGATTTCGCTGCCGGTGGCGCGCCGGCCGTAGAACTGCACGTAGAGCTGGGCGACGACGATCGCCGCGATCGCCGAGATCGCGAGCAGAAGCAGAAACGATCCGACTCCGAGCGGCGGGCCCTTGCCCTCCCAGGCGGCGGTCAACTTGCCGAACATCTCCCCCATTCGAGTCTCCCTCTATGCAGCCGAGTCAGTCGAGCAGACAGAAACTGTACTTGGAAAAAGACTCTCGCCGCCCGCCGAGAGCAGCGAGCGCGGCGAGTGCCGGCGGCAGATCGCGGCTGGCGCCCTTGATCTCGACGAGATAGGGCGAGCGCAGACCGCCTTCGACCCTGCGGATCCCGGGGAGGCCCGCGGCCCAGTCGGCGATCCGCACGACCTCGATCTCGCTGTCGAGGGAGATTCGCAACCCCGACGCTGGTTCGACGAAACGCTCCCGGCGATAGGCAAGATGCACCGCCGGAGCGAGTCCCGCCGGCACCGCTTCGCCGACCCCGACGAGCCACCGCGGGAGGGTGGCGAGAGCCGGCGAGTCCAGGCTCGAAAGCGAGAGCTCGCGGCCGTCGAGCGATTCTCGCCCCGCGTCCTCGGTGGGCCCGATCCGGGTGCGGAACTTCTCGCGCCGGCTGCCGACTCGGCGCTTCACCTCCAGCCAGACGGCGGCGGAGCGGTCGTACCAGCGCAGGCGGATCTTGGTCTTGCGATAGTCGCTTGCGAGCTTTTCGGCCAACGACTCGAGCCGCCTGCCGTCGAAGTAGATCGTCTCCACGAGGCTCGCGGCATGGGGCAGCTCACGCCGGCAGGCCGCCTGCAGAATCGTTCTCGCGACCGCCAGCGAAGCGCCAGGAAAGACGAACTTGACCTCGTGGTCGAGGGCGTGCAGCGGCTCCCGCGGAAATCCGAGGGCAGGCACGTTCGCTTCAGGAGGCGCGAGCGATGGCGAAAGCGAAGGAAAGGTCGTCGATCGGCGCTGAAGCGAGGCCATCTGCCGCGTCTCCAGCGCCAAGCCACTCGACGGCGAGAGTCTCGCCCGAGATCCAGTCGCGATGCGCTGCGATCGCGGCTTCGAGCTCGGGTACAGCGTTGTAGCGCACCCGGATCCGGTCGGCGTAGTCGAGCCCGGCATCCTTGCGCGCGGTCTGCAGCCGGTTCACCACCTCGCGCGCCCGGCCCTCGGCGATGAGATCCGGCGTGAGCTCTGGATCGAGGGCGACGAGCAACTCGCCGTCGTTGGCGGTCGCCATCCCCGCCTTCTCGATCAGCCGGACCTCGAGGTCCTCGGGGAGCAGCTCGAGCGCCTCGCCCTCGAGCTGGATCACGATGCGACCGTCGCGCGCCAGCAGCTCGGCGAGCGCATCGCCATCGGAAGCGAGAAGGGCCGCTTGCGCCGCCTTCATCCGGCCGCCGAGTTTCTTGCCGAGAACGCGGAAGTTCGGACGCACCTCGTGGGTCACGAAGTCTCCGCGACGCTCAGCGAAAAAGACGTCCTTGACATTCAGCTCATCGAGGACCAGTCCGCGCACGCGCTCGAGCTGTGGCCGGACGTCGACGCCGAAGATCTCCGGCGCGAGAACGAGCGTCGCCGAAGCGAGAGGCTGCCGGTTCTTCAAGTTGTGCTCTGCCCGCGCTACGCGTCCCAGGCCGACCAGGCGCTTGGCCAGGCCCATGGCTCCCACGAGTGCGAGAACCTCGCGGTCCCGCTCGAGAATTCCGGTCGTCCCGGGCCAGTTCTCGAGATGAACGCTCGCAGGAGCGTCGGTATTCACCGAACGCACGAGGTGCTCATGCAGCGTCTCGGCGAGGAAAGGCGTGAAGGGAGCGATCAGGCGGGCGAGTTTGGTCAGGACCTCGTACAGCGTCTGGTAGGCAGCTTCCTTGTCCGAGCTTTTTTCGCCGCTGGCACTCCAGAATCGGTCGCGACTTCGCCGTATGTACCAATTGTTCAGATCGTCGACGAAGGCCTCGAGGCGCCGCGCTGGCTCCGCGATCCGGTAGCCCTCCAGGAGGAGCGCGATCTTCTCGACTTCGTCGTCGAGTCGCGCCAGGATCCAGCGGTCCAGATCGGCACGCTCTGAAAACGGAATGGCGCCCTCCGGGCGCGGGACCCAGCCATCGAGATTGGCGTAGATGGTAAAAAAGGAGAGCGCGTTCCACACCGGCAGCTGCAGCCCCTGTGCCGCCTCGCGCACGAGCTTCGACGAGAAGCGCGAGGTCTGCTCGGGATCGTTGACGTAGAAGTACCAGCGCATCGCGTCGGCGCCGGTTTCGGCGATGACGCCCATCGGGTCGACGACGTTGCCGAGCCGCTTCGACATCTTGCGGCCCTGGTCGTCGTTGACGTGTCCCATGACGATGCAGTGCTCGAAGGCGACCGAATCGAAGAGGGCGCAGGCGAGAACGTGCAGGGTATAGAACCAGCCGCGGGTCTGGTCGATCGCTTCCGAGATGAAATCGGCGGCGCGGAAGTGGCCGCCGGGAGCGACCTTCTCCAGGTTCTCGAACGGGTAGTGATGCTGCGCGAACGGCATCGCACCCGAGTCGTACCAGGCGTCGATGACGTCGTCGACTCTGCGGAAGACGCCGTTTC
>JBDSRU010000484.1:0-4312 GCA_039929145.1 Thermoanaerobaculia bacterium | reverse complement strand
GCTCTGGCGGAGATCATCGCCAGCCTCCGCGACTGCCGCACCGGCGAGATCCGGATCGACGGCTTTTTCGACGATGTCCGGCCGCTCGCCGACTGGGAGCGCAAGGAGTTCGCGGCGCTCGGCTTCGACGAGAACGAGGTCAAGACCGATCTCGCGGTCGACGCGCTCACCGGCGAGCCGGCGTACACTTACGTCGAACGCACCTGGGCGCGCCCGACCTGCGACGTCAACGGCATGTGGAGCGGCTATCAGGGCAAGGGAGCGAAGACCGTTCTGCCCGCGAAGGCCGGCTGCAAAGTTTCGTTCCGCCTGGTCGCCGACCAGAAGCCGGCGCGGATCGCCGAGCTGGTCCGGGCGCACGTCGCCAAGTTCACGCCCCCCGGCGTGACCGTCGAAGTCGAGTATCTCCACGGCGCCGAGCCGGTGGCGGTCGACGCGACCGGAGCGATCGCCCGCGAGGCGCTAGCGGCGCTCGAAGAGGTCTGGGGCAACCGGGCGCTGCGCACCCGGAGCGGCGGTTCGATTCCGATCGTCGGCACCTTCTCGGGCGTCCTCGACGTGCCGGTCCTGCTCATGGGCTTCGGACTCGAAGACGATCGCCTGCATTCGCCGAACGAAAAATTCAATATCAGCCATTTCTACTCCGGGATTCGCGCCGTGGCCCGTTTCCTCGATCGACTCGCCGCGATGCCGGCGGGGAAGGGTGCATGACCGCAACCCACAAGAAACCGCAGATCGAGCGTGAGCTCAAATTCGCCGGTGTCGATCTCGACCAACTGCGCTCGCGCCTGCTCGAGCTCGAGTGCGAGCGGCTCGGCCCGCCGTCGAACGAGGACAACTGGCTGCTCGACCGCCAGGGTGAGCTCAACGGATCCGGTGGCGTGCTGCGCGTCCGTCAGGACGGCCGCGGCGCGCTCATCACATTCAAGGGTCCGGCGACCTTCGAGGGTCCGGCGAAGCTGCGCCGCGAGCTCGAGATCGAAGTGCAGGATTCGGAGAGCGCCCTGGCCCTGTTCACGGCGCTCGGCTACGACGTCGTGCGGCGCTACCAGAAGATCCGCGAAGAGTGGCGGCTTGGCTCCGAGACCATCTGTCTCGACCATACGCCGATCGGCGACTTCGTCGAGTTCGAAGGTGCCAAGGCCGAGGCGGTGGCCAAGCGCTGCGGCTTCGATATCCAGACCTCGCTGCGCAAGAGCTACCTGATGCTCTACGAGGACTACATCGCCGAGCATCCCGATGCGCCGCGCGACATGATCTTCCGCGACAACCCCTAGGCACCGCCGGCGGACGGCTATCGCCTGCCGCCCGGCCGTCGCCCTCGAAATCGCAATCCGCATCGTGCCCCGCCTCCGCCTGCGCGCGCTCGTCCTCGCCGCCGGCCGCGGCGAGCGCCTGCGCCCGCTCACCGCTGCGCTGCCCAAACCGCTCCTGCCGGTCGCCGGCCGGCCGCTCCTCGCCTGGACGCTCGAACGGTTGCGTGCCGCGGGCTGCGAGGCCGTGGCGATCAACCTTCACCACCTGGGCGGCCAGATTCGCGAGCGCTTCGGCGAGAGCTTTCGCGGGTTGCCGCTGACCTACTCGCAGGAGAACGACCTTCTGGGCACGGCCGGCGCGCTGCCGCCGCTGCGCGCCTTTCTGGAGCAGGCCGATCGCGTCCTGGTCGTCAACGGCGACAGTCTCTGCCGCTGGCCGCTCGAAGCGCTCCTCGCGGCGCACTCCCGGCGGAGGCCGGCGGCGACGCTCCTCGTCCATCGCAAGGCGGATCCGCGCGCCTTCGGCGGTGGCGTCGCGCTCGAAGCGGACACCATCACGGCATTCCGTCCAGGAAGCCTGGCGCACGCCTCGGCACGCCGTCACCTGGTCTTCGCCGGTGCGCAAATCCTCGAGCCGAAACTCCTGGAGCGAATTCCTGAGGGACCCGGCGATCTCGTCTCCGCGCTCTACGAGCCGCTGCTCGCCGAAGGCGCGCCGCTCGCCGCTGTCGTCACCGAGCGCCTCTGGCACGATCTCGGCACGCCGCAGCGCTACCTTGACGGCGTCCTCGACTGGACCTTCCGCGGCTCGAGTCAGGCAGCGCGTTCCATCAAAGGTGCCGAAGTGGAGCCGAGCGCCCGACTGCGTCGCGCGATCGTCGAGGCCGGCGGGCGAGTCGAGGCGGAGGCCGATCTGCGCAGCTGTGTCGTGATGCACGGCGGAAGAATCGGTAGAGGGGCGAGGCTGGAGCGTTGCGTAGTCGGGCCCGGAGCATCCGTCACAGTAGGCACGCAGGCCGAATCCATCCTCTTCAACTTCGATCCTGAAAGCGGCGAGACCGCTCAGACAAGGATTGGCCAATGACGCCGAGAACATCATTTTCCTTTACCGGTCTTTTCGTAGCGTGGGTCGCACTTGCAAGCACGGGCGCGTCAGCGCCCGGGAAAACAGAAGAGAACGCCCAGGAAATCTCCAAAGCCGGGCCGCGGCTGGTCTTTTCGCAGCTCGGCAAGGACGTCTCATTGCGCGGCCTTTCGGTAGTCGACGACCGCGTCGTCTGGGTGAGCGGCGCCGCGGGCACGATCGCGCTTTCTACCGATGGTGCGAAGAGCTTCCAGTTCCGCAATCCGCCCGAGTTCGCGGCGCGCGACTTCCGCGACATCGAGGGCTTCGACGAGCGCCGCGCGGTCGCGCTCGCGGTCGGCGCGCCGGCGCGCATCCTCGCCTCTGTCGACGGTGGCACCAGCTGGCGCGCGGTCTATCGCAACGAGCGCCCGGAGAGCTTCCTCGACGGGTTCGACTTCTGGGACGAGCGCCGGGGCATCGCCTTCGGCGATCCGCTCGACGGACGCTTTCTCATTCTGACCACAGCCGACGGCGGCGCGACATGGAGCGAGCTCGCGGCGGCCGAGCGCCCGGCGGCCTTCCCCGGCGAAGCGGCATTCGCCGCGAGCGGCACGTCGATCCGCGTCTTTCCGGGCGGCAGGGTGGCTTTCGGCACGGGCGGCAGCCGCTCTCGGCTCTGGATCTCGGAAGACTACGGCGCGCATTGGCAGTCGCGCGCGGCGCCGTTGCGGCAGGGGCTTGAATCCGCCGGCATCTTCTCGCTCGCTGGCGGCGGCGCCGCAGAATCCGAGGAGTGGATCGCGGTGGGCGGCGACT
This sequence comes from Thermoanaerobaculia bacterium, assembly GCA_039929145.1. Taxonomy (GTDB): domain Bacteria; phylum Acidobacteriota; class Thermoanaerobaculia; order Multivoradales; family JAGPDF01; genus JAGPDF01. The sequence goes on along the minus strand of JBDSRU010000484.1, from coordinate 1,174 downwards.
TCAAGGCCGACCGCGAGCGGCGCGAAGTGGCCTTCGTCACCCGTGACCGCGGTGACTCGTGGAACCCGATCGTTCCGCCGCCGGCCGGCTTTCGCTCGGCCGTGGAGCGCCTCCCGGTAGCGCTCGGCGGCGGCTGGATCGCCACCGGCACCTCCGGCACCGACCAGGCCGCGACGACCGGTGGAGGCTTCAGGGTGCTCTCGGTCGAAGGCTTCCACGCCGTGCGCGCGGCGAAGAGCGGCAGCCTCGTCGTGCTCGTTGGCGCCGGCGGCCGATTGGCGCGGCTGGTTCTTCAGCCATAGCCCCCGCTCCCGGCACGGCGCACCCCGCTCCTGCGCTTGCGGCGCTTGTCGGCATGTGTGCCGGAGACACCGGTGCGTGCGGCAAGCACGGGATCTCGGCCAGCTTCCGAGCTCTCCGATCGATCTAATTCATTGAATCTACGATAGCTCCCCAGTCCTGACCGGCTGGCACTCCTCCTGCTTTGTGGGCGGGGCAAGGGGGAAATCCAGAATGTTCCTGCGTCTCGTCACGCTCGCCTCGTCGCTCGCGCTCGTCTTTGCTGCTCCGCCTGCCGCGACGGCGGGCTGTCCCGACTTTCTGCCGTTCGCGGGCTCGCCGATGTCAGTCGGCGGCTATTCGATCTCGGTCGTCAGCGACGACTACAACCACGACGGCAACGCCGACGTCGTCTCCGCCAACTACAACGGCGACACGATCAGCGTCCTCCTCGGCAACGGCAACGGAACCTTCGCGCCCCATGTCGACTACAGCGACGGCCCGGCGCCGTACCGATTGATCGGCGGCGACCTCAACGGCGACGGCGAGCCCGACCTCGTGACCTCGGACTTCTACGGCGGAGTCGGGGTGTTTCTCGGCGTCGGCGACGGCACTTTCGCCACCCGGATCGCGGTCGCGGCGGGGGCGAATCCGACCTCGACGTCGATCGGCGACTGGAATCACGACGGCCGGCCCGATCTCGCAGTGGCCAACGGCGGCGGGGCCGCGGTGAGCATCCTGCTTGGCGTCGGCGACGGTACCTTCGGTTCGCCGGTCTCGTATCCAGTGGGGAACACCCCGACCTGGATCGTGAGCGCCGACTACGATCGCGACGGCGACCTCGATCTCTCGACGACCGACGCGCACGATGGCACGGTGAGCGTGCTCCTGGGCA
>JBDSRU010000483.1:0-2502 GCA_039929145.1 Thermoanaerobaculia bacterium | reverse complement strand
TCAAGCTGTCGAAGCGCAAACTCGACAAGTACCTGAAGAACCCAGAGTTCGCCGAGCTCTACCAGCACGGCCGGCGGATCGCCGACCGCCTGAAGCTCGAGGTCTCCCCGGAGACCTTCAACCCGGTAATCACCGACTTCTATCGCATCGCCGGCTTTCTGCCGGACGCGATCCTGAACTATCTGCTGCTCCTCGGCTGGTCGCTGGACGACAAGACGGAGATGCTTTCTCCGGCCGAGCAGATCGCGAACTTCTCGCTCGAGCGGGTCGGCAAGTCGGCGGCGAGCTTCGATCCCAAGAAACTCCTCTCGTTCCAGGAGCGCTACATGCAGGCGCTCTCCGTAGACGAACGGCTGGAGCTCGTGCTGCCCTACCTCACCCAGGCCGGTTGGATCGCGACGCCGGTTCAGGCAGAAGATCGCGAACGGGTGCGCGGCATCGTCGCGGCTGCGGGCGACCGGATCAAGGTTTCGGGTGACATCCTCGACTATGACGAGTTCTTCGTCGCCGACGAGGCGCTGGCTTACGATCCAAAGGCCTTCGACAAACGGATCCGCTCGGCTCCCGGGGCGGTGGAGCTTCTCGCCGCCCTGCGGGACGAGATCGCGGCGCTGCCCGCCGGCGCCGCCTTCGATGCCGCGGCGATCGAAACGCTTCTGAACGAGTTCGTCGCCGCGCGCGGCCTCGGCCTCGGGGCGATCATCCACGCGGTGCGTGTCGCGGTCGCCGGCAAGCCGGTCGGGTTCGGGCTCTTCGATATCCTCGCTCTGCTCGGGCGCGAGCGCGTGCTGGCGCGCCTGGCGCGAATCGACAGCGTTCTCATCAACACCTCCGGGAAGGAAGCGGGCTGACGGCCATGGGCAAGCACTTCATTTCCGACATCGTCGAGGCCGACCTCGCCTCGGGCAAACACACGAACATCCAGACGCGATTCCCGCCTGAGCCCAACGGTTACCTGCACCTCGGTCACGCCAAGTCGATCTGTCTCAATTTCGGCCTGGCAGCCGAGCACGGCGGGCTCACCAATCTGCGTTTCGACGACACCAACCCGACGACCGAGGAGGACGAGTACGTCCGCGCCATCCGCGAGGACGTCCGCTGGCTGGGATTCGACTGGGCCGAGCGGGAGTTCTACGCCTCGGACTATTTCGAACAACTCTTCGACTGGGCCGTGCAGCTCATCCGCGCCGGCAAGGCGTTCGTCGACGACTCCTCCGCCGAGGAGATCAGCGCCCTGCGCGGGGTGTGGACCGCTCCCGGCAAGGAGAGCCCCTACCGCGACCGCAGCGTCGAGGAGAACCTCGATCTCTTCCAGCGCATGCGGGCCGGAGAGTTCCCCGACGGCGCGCGCGTCCTGCGGGCGAAGATCGACATGGCGTCGGGCAACATCAACCTGCGCGACCCCGTGATGTACCGCATTCTTCATGCGCGTCACCATCGCACTGGCGACAAGTGGTGCATCTATCCGATGTACGACTGGGCACACGGCCAGTCGGATTCGCTGGAGAAGATCACCCACTCGATCTGCACCCTCGAGTTCGAGGACCATCGGCCGCTCTACGACTGGTTCGTCGAGGCGCTCGGCATCTACGCCCCGCGTCAGATCGAGTTCGCGCGCCTGAACGTCACCCATACGGTGCTGTCGAAGCGGAAGCTCCTGCGCCTGGTCACCGAGAAGGCGGTCTCCGGCTGGGACGATCCGCGCATGCCCACTCTCGCCGGCATCCGCCGCCGCGGCATTCCGCCGGCCGCCCTGCGCGATTTCTGCGAACGGATCGGCGTCACCAAGCAGGAATCGGTGGTCGACTATCCGCTGCTCGACCACTGCGTGCGCGAGGAGCTCAACAAGTCGGTCGAGCGCCGCATGGCGGTGATCGATCCGGTGAAGATCACGCTCGTCGACTATCCGGAGGGCAAGGTCGACGAGCTCGAGGCGGTGAACCACCCGGAAGACCCGGCCGCGGGAACGCGGAAGGTGCCGTTCTCGCGCGAGATCTGGATCGACCGCGACGACTTCCTCGAGGATCCGCCGAAGAAGTTCTTCCGTCTCGCTCCCGGCCGCGAAGTGCGCCTGCGCTGGGCCTACATCATCCGCTGCGAAGAGGTGGTGAAGGACGCGACCGGCAGGATCGTCGAGATCCGGTGCACGCACGACGCCGCCTCGCGCGGTGGCACGGCTGCCGACGGCAGGAAGATTCAGGGCACGATCCACTGGGTCTCGGCGCAGCACGCCGTCGACGCCGAGGTGCGCCTCTACGACCACCTCTTCTCCCAGGCCGACCCGGATGACGTGCCCGAGGGCACCGACTTCCTCAGCCAGATCAACCCCAAGTCGCTCGAGATCCTGTCCGAAGTGAAGGTCGAGCCTTCGCTCGCGGCGCTGCCGCCCGGCACGCGCGTTCAGTTCGAGCGCACCGGATACTTCGTGACCGATGCGAAGGACCACACGCCCGGCGTGCAGGGCATCGGCCGCCCGGTCTTCAACCGCATCACGACGCTCCG
>JBDSRU010000482.1:0-6459 GCA_039929145.1 Thermoanaerobaculia bacterium | reverse complement strand
CGCGGCGCTGGTGACGGTGCGTGAAACCCCGTTCACGTCGTGCAGCGTGTCGGTTGCCCAGGCGAGCTTGCGGCTTTTCGTCTCGAGGTGGGCGGCCGCCGGGAAGCGCTGCGCTATCGCGCGGTGCAGCGCCTCGTCCTTGTGCTGGAAGCGGAAGGCGGCGAGATAGGGCGAGAGCGCGACCACCACCGGGGCAAGATCGGAGATCGCCGGCAGGGCGGCGAGGACGTCGCCGCTCTCGAGCTCCGCGACAACCGATTCGAGGGTGCGTGCCGCGGCGCGCTGTCCCAACCGGCAGGCCGACTCGAAGGTCCGACGCTCTGCCTCGCGCGCCAGGGCCGGATCGCCGCCTTCGGCCGCCGGTGCCGCGAGGAGCCCCGGGCGGGCCAGGGAGGCAGGCGGAGCGAAGGAGAGAAGCCTGCGGAAGGTCCGGCCGAGCGCAGAACCCTCCGGATTGTCCGGATCCAGTTCCCCGCCGGCGATACGCCGCAGAAGATCGGCGAGCGGGTCGTTGCGCCAGCGCGATCCGCCGAGCACCTTGGCTCGATAGTAGTCGTGGGCGAGAGTCTGAAAGCTGCGCGCCAGCTTGAGCGACGATCCGGCTTCGCCGCCCGGGTTACAGCGCCCGGCGGCAACCTCGGAGAGGAACTCCTCGACCGAGCTCGCGCCGGGGGTCAAGGTCCAGGTCGTTGCGATGTAGAGCCCGCCGTGGTCGTCGCTGCCACCTGTGGTGGCGAAACGCGGCGTCTCGGCCGGGTCGAAATCGACCGCGAGTCGATGACGCTCCGCGAGGGCGGCGAGCTCCGGGCCGGTGAGCGACGAGATCACCGCGTCGAAGAGCGAGCTTGCGCGAGGGTCACGCGTGCCGTTGATGCCTTCGAACAAGCGAAAGAGGACGAGGAGCTTTTCGAGGTGATCGAGGGTCAGGCGATCGTTCACCCGGAAGAGCGGGTGGGCGACCACGGTCACGATGCCCTCCGCGCGGGCGAAGGCGCGGAAGTCGTACAGGTTGCGCTTCAGACGCTGCAGCTCCCGGTGCTGAGCCTCGGTCACACCGAGGACCAGGATGTGAACCTCACACCCGTCCTCGGGAAAGCGGACCGTCTCCTCGCTCGACAGGAAGGTGCCCGGGAGGTGGGCGATGTCGAGCGCTCCGGCGATCGAGTCGTGGTCGGAGATGGTGACGAAGTTCATGCCGCGGACCTTCGCCAGACGGTAGATCTCCAGCGGCTCGGTGAAACTCTCCGGCGCCCCGATGCGGTCGAGGTACCATTCGCTCGGGCGGTCGGAATGACGGCTGTGGACGTGGACATCGCAGCGCGTGAACATGGCCTCGTTCTCCCTTTCGGACAGGGGAGGAATCTAGCCGCCTGATTTGGCGACCACGTGACCCTTCGGGGTCGTCGCGGTCACGCTCTGCGGCCGCCTGCGGGCGCGGCAGTATCGTCACTCCGGCGTCACTTCGGGGAAGATAAGCTCTTGCGAGGCGCCAGCCCCGTCCTCGAGGCGAGGTGCTTCGCTCCGGACCGAGGAAGCCATGACGGAAATCATCAGCCGGATCGGACTCGACAGCGAGAAGGCGCCGGAGATCGGCGCCGTCGAGGAGGTCTCGCCCTTTCTCAACCGCGAGCTCTCCTGGCTCGAGTTCAACGGCCGGGTTCTGGCCGAAGCCGAAGACCCGAGCGTGCCGCTTCTCGAGCGTCTCAAGTTCATCGCCATCTACGGCGGCAACCTCGACGAGTTCTTCATGAAGCGGGTCGGAGGGTTGAAGCTCCAGCAGCAGAGCCGGTCGGAGAACCGTTCGCCCGACGGGCGCACCGCGGCACAGCAGCTGATCGAGATCGGCGCCTGGGTCCGGCCCCGCCAGCAGCGCCAGCGCGCCCTGCTCCTCGAGCTGGTCTTGCCGGAGCTCGCCCTGCAGGGGGTCGAGCTGGTCGGCTTCCGCGATCTCTCTGCAGGGGAGCGGATCCATCTCGAGAAGTTCTTTGCCAACACGGTCTTCCCGATCTTGACCCCGCTCGGGCTCGACACCTCCCACCCGTTCCCGTTCATTTCCAACCTCTCGCTCTCGCTCGCCGTCGCCCTGCGCTCGCCGTCGAGCGCCGAGGTGCGATTTGCCCGCCTCAAGGTGCCGCCGAGCCTGCCGCGCTGGATCCAATTGCCGGACTCGCTTCGCTTCGTGCCGCTCGAAGTGGTGATCGCCGAGTTCCTCGAACGTCTCTTTCCGGGGATGGAGCTTCTCGAGTCGTATCCGTTCCGGGTCACCCGGGCGGCCGACGTCGCCAAGCACGAGGAGCTGGCCGAGGACCTTCTCGAGTCCGTGCAGGAGGACTTGCGGGCGCGCCGGTTCGCCTCGGTGGTGCGGCTCGAGGTGGTACCAGAGATGCCCGAGTGGATGCGCTCGCTGCTCGCCGACGAGCTCATCGTGGGAGCGGAGGACATCTACGAGGTGCGCTCGCCGCTGGCGACTCGCGACCTCTTCCAGCTCGCAGCGCTGCCGCTGCCGGCGCTCCAGGTTCCGCGTTGGCGGCCGCAGGTGCATCCCCGCCTCGAGCCCGCGGGGGAGACTCGCGAGGTCGACCTGTTCAAGGTCATCCGCAGCGGCGACCTCCTGGTTCACCATCCCTACGATGCCTTCTCGAGCTCCGTCGAACGTTTCTTGCGCGTCGCCGCGGAGGATCCGGCGGTGCTGGCGATCAAGCAGACGCTCTATCGGACTTCGCGCAACTCGCCGGTGGTGGAGGCGCTCATCGAGGCCGCCGAACGCGGCAAGCAGGTCGCGGTCCTGGTGGAGCTCAAGGCGAGCTTCGACGAAGCCAGGAACATCGAGTGGGCGGAGGCTCTCGAAGGAGCCGGCGCCCACGTCGCCTACGGTGTCCTGGGGTACAAGACGCACGCCAAAGTCTCGCTGGTGGTGCGCCAGGAGGCCGATGGGCTGCGCACCTATGTCCACCTCGCTACCGGCAACTACAACACCGACACCGCCGAGCTCTACACCGACCTCGGTCTTTTCAGCTGCGACCCCGGGTTGGGTGCCGACACCGCCCAGCTGTTCAACATGCTGACCTCGGGGCACATCGGGGATCAGCGCTTCGAGGGGCTGGTGGTCGCTCCGGTCAGCATGCGCAAGCGGATTCTCGCGCTCATCGCTCGTGAGGCGGACCATCAGCGCGATGGCAAGAAGGGCCGGATCGTCGCCAAAATGAACTCGCTCGAGGATCCCGAGATCGTGCGCGCTCTCTACGACGCTTCACGCGCCGGAGTGGAGATCGATCTGATCGTGCGCGGTGTCTGCCGCCTCCGACCCGGAGTGCCGGGAATGAGTGAGACCATCCGGGTGCGTTCGATCGTCGGGCGTTTTCTCGAGCATGCGCGCATCTGCTGCTTCGCCAACGCCGGCGCCGCGGAATACTTCATCGCCTCGGCCGACTGGATGTCGCGCAATCTCGACTACCGCGTCGAAACGATGGTGCCGGTCGAATCGCCCGGTCTGCGCGTCGAGCTGCAGGAGATCCTCGACGTCCAGCTCGCCGACAATCGCAAGGCCTGGGCGCTCGAGTCCGACGGCAGCTGGCGAAAAGTTCGCCCGGAGGGGGGCGAACCGGAGCGCTCCAGCCAGGCAATCTTCATGGAGAACGTGCTGCGGAGGCGGACGCGTTCGTGAATCAGCGCGTCCGCTTCGGCGCGCGAGGCTTGCGCACCGTAGCGCTGGCGGTCGGCTGGCGCCGCGATGGCGGGGCGGTCAGTCCGTGGTCGAGCTCGGCGAGTGCCGCGACGAGGTTCAGGCGGTCTGGCGCGCTCTCGCCCAGCCAGTTCTGCGACAGCGAGCCAAAGAGCTCCTGGCGGCGTGCGCCCAGCGTTCTCGCCACCGCGATGAGACCCGAGCGTTCGGGGCGTCGCGAGGGCGGGGCAGGCTGATCCGGCGGTCGTGGACCGCCGAGAGTCGCTTCGATGAGTCGTTGGGCGTGCTTCGATTCGATTTCGGCCAGCGATTGCCCGACATGGGCGGCGAGGAGTTGTCCGTCGTGGAGCTCCCCGAGGAGGTCCTGTAGCGCTTTGAGCAGCTCGACCGGTCGCCGGGCAGCGTCGATCCACGGGGAGACCGGCTCGGCGAGATAGCGCAGGCGTTTGGCGGCGATGCGCGCCGCATGGCCCTGGGTTTCGTCGGCCACGGTTTCGATCCCGTCCAGTTTCTCGAAGAGCTCGCCGGTGTCGCGGGCGAGGGCTTCGCGAGTCGCGGCGGCGAAGCTCGAGACCTGCGCCGGGCGATCGAGATCGACGGCCACCCGGTAGGTCGCGAGACGCGCCCGAAGGTCGTCGCAGAGTTTGGCGAAGTCGCTGACGATTTCGCGTTCGACCTTGCGGTAGCTCTCGTCGCGGCGTTGGGCGAGGTCGCGCATCAGCGCGCGGTGGCCGGCGCGCTCTCCCGGTTTCAGTTCGTCGCCGAAGGTCGTGAGCCAGGCGAGCTGGACCTCCGCATCGCGGCCGGGGTTGGTGTCGCGGGCCAGCGCGGCGAAGCGCCGCAGGGCCTTCTTCGGAAACTCGACCGAGAATGCCGAGCGATGCGAACGCAGCAGGCTGCGCAGCCGGCGCAACGCGACCCGGAAGTCGTGCAGGGCCTCGTCGCGGTCGCCGTCGACGAGATGCTGCCGCGCCTCGGACGCGCGCTCGAGCTGCAGCAGTGCCAGGCGGCGCACCGCCTCTTCAGCAGGGCGCGCCAGGAGATTCGCCGGAATCCGGCTCATGGAATCCTCAGAGCGCGGAGCTGGGAAGGGGTGAGGTGCCACAGCAGCTGGGCATTCCCGGGCGCCAGACGTCCAGGGAAGTCGAGCAGGCAGGCTCCACCCTTGCGGAGCTCGAGGATCGATCTCTCTTTTCCGGTGAGCAGCCAGCTCGCGAACAACGAGAGATTGGGCTCATGGCCGACGCAGGCGACGAGCGGCAGGGACTTCTGCGCCTGCAGGAACTTGAGCAGCGCGCCGGCGGCGCCGCCTGGGGCAAGCTCGGCGAGCTCGGAGAGCACCGGCCGTCCGGGGTAGGCGCGGGCGAGAATCTCCGCCGACTCGCGGGCGCGGAGGTAGGGACTGGTGGCGACGAGCGCAATGTCCGGGAGGAGTCCAGCGAGAGCGTCGCCGGTCCGGCGCATCTTCTTGCGACCCTCATCGGTGAGCGGGCGCAGGCGGTCTTCCTTGCCGGTCGCAGCGAACGCCGCTCGGTCGCAGGCGATGGCGTGGCGCAGCAGCAGGAGTTTCATCGCCAGCGCCGATTCATCGCCGGCTCATTGGCCGCGCATCCGGTAGCCCACGCCGATGACCGTTTCGAGGCGGTCGGATTCCGCGCCGAGTTTGTGCCGCAGGCGCCGCACGTGGGTATCGACGGTGCGGCTGTCGACATCCTCGGCGTAGCCCCAGACATCGGTGAGCAGCCGAGCCCGCGTCTGGACACGGCCCTGGCGCTCCATCAGCAGGCGCAGCAGGCGGAACTCGGTGGCGGTGAGCGGCACATCGGCACCGCGCACCTCTGCGGTGTGGGCCGCCGCGTCGAGCCGGATGCGGCCGATCTCGAGGACTTCGGAGGCCTCTTCGTCTCCGGCATGACGGCGCAACACGGCCTTGATCCGCAGCACGACCTCGCGTGGACTGAACGGCTTCGCGATGTAGTCGTCGGCGCCGAGCTCGAGCCCGACGATGCGGTCGAGCTCCTCGCCCTTCGCCGTCAGCATGACGAGTGGCAGTCCGGCGGTAGCGGGATCACGCTTGAGCAGCCGCGCGAGCTCGAGACCGTCCAGGCCGGGGAGCATCAGATCGAGGACGAGGAGGTCGGGAAGGCGGCGGCGGATCGCCTCGAGCGCGCTGTCACCGCGGCGTTCCACGGCGACTGCGAAGCCGGCGCGCTCGAGGTTGAACTGCAGGACTTCAGCGATGTCGGGCTCGTCTTCGACGACCAGAATGCGCGTCGCGATCATGCTTTCGAGGCTAGCATGCGCCCCTCCGCAGCCGGGGCGGAAAAGCCTGCGGAAAACTGCCTCGGCGCGGGTTCTGGAGCGTGCAGGTTTCGGGGTTTCCAGCTGATTGAACAGGAAACTGTGCAACGTCTGCAAGTCTCGCGTTTTCAACAGTTGGCAACAGCATGGTCGCCGTGGAGCGAGCCCCGCGGGGTGCGGCGTCCGTTGCTTTTCCACAGTCGGCGCGTGACGGGAGAGTTACGGAAGCCATAAATGTATGTGACAGCGGGATTTAGCTCGTCGAGGCCATCCGTCTTGACAGTCGCCGGGGGGGCCGTTACGGTGCGGTGGCTTCAAGGAGACTGCGCCATGAGCTTCGAAACGAGCATCCGGTCCTACATCATCTTCACCGGCACCGGGCCGATTCTCGTGCTTTCGACCTATCCCGAGCTCTTCGACGCCCGCCTCGTCGAGAAGCTGCGCTACAAGGGGATCGTCAAGTTCATTGCCTACGA
>JBDSRU010000481.1:0-3862 GCA_039929145.1 Thermoanaerobaculia bacterium | reverse complement strand
CGGGACCGCGGGAATGTCGCCACCGCCGGAGGCGGGCAGCATCGAGCTCGACGCAGAAACGGCGTCGAGCTCTGCGAGCAGCGTGAAGAACTCGAGCTCGGTGTAGAGCTCGCGCAGAAGCGCCGTGTCGGGCGGGTCGAGCTGCAGCGCCTCGGGCTCGAGCTCGATCGGCAGATCACAGTGAATGGTGACCAGCTCTTTGGACAGCAGCGCCTGTTCCCGGTTCGCCTGCAGGCCCTCGCGATAGGCCTTGCGCGGCACCTCGGCGGCGCGATCGAGCAGCGCCTCGACCGAGCCGAACTCGACGATGAGCTGGCGCGCTCCCTTCTCGCCGATTCCCGGCACGCCGGGGACGTTGTCGACCGCATCGCCCATCAGGGCGAGGACATCGGCGACCTGAGCCGGCGGAACTCCGAAATCCTCGGCGACCCCGGCTTCGTCGTATCGCTTGTTGCGCCCGGTGTGAAACAGCGTCACGTGCGGAGCGACGAGCTGCATCAGGTCCTTGTCCGCCGAAACCAGGACGACGTCGTAGCCCTGGGCCGCCGCCTTCTTCGCCAGCGTTCCCATGACGTCGTCGGCCTCGTAGTTGTCGAGCTCGAGGCGCGGAATACGGAACGCTTCGATGGCCCGGCGAACGTACGGAATCTGCGGCCGCAGGTCTTCCGGCATCGGTGCCCGGTTCGCCTTGTATTCGGCGTACTTCTCGGTGCGCACAGTCTTGTCGGAAATGTCGAGCGCCACGCCGATGAAGTCGGGCGCCTCGTCCTTGAGGACCTTGCGCAGGATCTGGATGAAGCCGAAGACGGCGTTGGTCGGCAACCCTTTCGAATTCGAGAGATTTCGGATGGCGAAGAAGGCGCGGAAGATGTTGTGAAAACCGTCGATCAGGACGAGCTTGGGACGGCGCTCTGCCGCCGGCAGCGTGCGCACGGGCTCGACCGGAGGCGGGGGTGTCTCGGAGGTCATCCCTCGAAGCTTAGCCCAGGGCGCCCCGCGGCCGCGCTGCCCGTTCGGCTAGACTGGCGATCGCTGATCAACAAGGAGATCGACATGCCTGAGTACGTCCAGATGGGGCTCTTCTCTTGGATCGTGATGGGGCTCGTGGCCGGAGCGCTGGCGCGTTTTCTCCTGCCCGGCCGGGACGCGCTGGGCTGCATCACCACCAGCCTCGTCGGCATCGTCGGCGCCGTGGTCGGAGGATTCGTGGCGACGAAGCTCGGCTTCGGCGGCTTCCAGGGCTTCGACATCTACAGCCTGATCATCGCCACGATCGGCGCCTTCCTCTTTCTGCTCGTGATGCGCATCTTCCGCGGCGGGAAGCGCTCGAGTTAGACGGCTTCCCGCCACTCCGGTCAGCGGCTAAGCGCGGTTGCGGGGCCTCCGCGCCTGCGAGAGCAGGTGCGCGATCTCCGGCAGGACCAGGCGCGAGAGGGCCAGCTCGAGCGCCGCCGGCGAGCCCGGAAGGAGAAAGATCGCCCGTCCCGATACCAGGCCGGCGCAAGCCCGCGACAGCATCGCGGCGGCGCCAATTTCAGCGAAGGAGAGCATGCGGAAGAGTTCGCCGAATCCGGGGATCTCGCGCTCGAACATCGGCGCCAGAGCTTCGACCGTGACATCGCGCGGCGCGAGGCCCGTGCCTCCCGTGACCAGCAGGACATCCACGGTTGGCAGCTCCAGCGCCGCTCGAGCCGCGGCGCGAATCGCTTCGACCCCGTCGGGCACGAGCGCTCGCGACGCCAGACGGTGACCCGCCTCGGCCACGAGCGCCGCCAGCAACGCTCCCCCTTTGTCGGTCCTCTCGTTCCGGCTGTCACTGACGGTGAGCAGGGCGAATTCCAGAACGGATCCTCGCGCCTCCTCCCGATGCTCCTGGACGACCATGCATCGAGCTTACAGCGGGACGTTCTGCCGCCGGCGCGGGACCGGCCTTGCTAGGATCCGCCGCATGAGTCGAAAAGTGGCTATTCTCGGGGTACCGATGGACCTGGGTCAGGGGCGGCGCGGGGTCGACATGGGACCGTCCGCGATCCGTTACGGCCGGCTGCACGAACGTCTCGCCGCGCTCGGCTGCGAGGTCAACGACCTGGGTGACGTCGACGTGCCGGGCGCCGAGGAGCTGGGCGTCGAGCATGCCCAACCGGGCGGCGGCATGGGTTACCTCGAGGCCATCCGCGTCGCTTGCGAGGCGACGATCGAGAAACTCCTGGCCTTGCCGGCCGACACCTTCCCGGTGATCCTCGGCGGCGACCATTCGATCGCCATGGGCTCGGTGACGGGCGCTTCGCACCACCAACGCACCGGGGTCATCTGGGTCGACGCCCACGGCGACTTCAACACCACGGAGACCTCGCCCTCGGGCAACATCCACGGTATGCCTCTGGGCGCCCTGTGCGGCGTCGGCGACCGGCGGCTGATCGACCTCGGCTGGCCGGGCGCCAAGATCCGCCCGGAGGACGTCGTGCTCATCGGCGTGCGCGACCTCGACCGCGAAGAGGCGAGGCTCATGCGCGACGCCGGCGTCACGGTCTACACGATGAAGGAGGTCGACCGCGTCGGCCTGCCGCGGATCGCCGAGGAGACCCTGGCGCGGCTCGGAAAGCTCCCGCGCCTGCACGTTTCGTTCGACGCCGACGTGCTCGATCCGGAAGTCGCTCCCGGCGTCGGCACGCCGGTCCCCGGCGGCTTCACCTACCGCGAGGCGCATCTCCTCATGGAGCTCTTCGCCGACTCCGGGCAGGTCACCAGTCTCGATCTCGTCGAAGTGAATCCGATCCTCGACCGCGAGAATCGCACCGCGAATACGCTCGTCGAGCTCGCGTCCAGCCTGTTGGGGAAGCGGATCTTCTAACCCGGCCGGGCCGGTCAGGATCCCGGCCGCCAGCGCGAAGTCCGCGCGCGCCGGTCAGGATTCAACGCAGGCGCGTCCGTCTCTGCGGAGTCGCTCGAGCGCCGCCAGCGCGAGCTGCGCCTGCGGCGCGGGGACGAAGAGATGATCGTGATGGTATGCCGCGATCGCGTTGCAGGGGATGCCTTCCCGCGCCAGCGCCGAAGCGACGGCAGCGAGAAACCCGACCGCCGCGAGATCGGAGTGGACGGTGAGGGTGATCCATGCGGCCTCGAAAGTGCCGCCGAGCCCGCAGTCCTCCGCCTCGCGCTTCTCCACCACGAGTGTCAGTCCTTCTCTCTCGCGAAAGGTCGCGAGAGGCGCGACGCCATCGGGAACGGCGCCATCGGCAACGCTGCAGAAGAGAAAGGTGCCCGGCTGCAGCTCGGGCTTCATCTCACGCAGCAAGCGGCCGAGATCGCTCTCGCCGCTCATTCGATCTCTTCGAGCTCGGTGTCGATTGCGACGATGTCTCGCTTCGCCGAAGGCGTGACGACGACCTTCACCCAGACCGAGCGGAAGCCGGTGAGCGCGAGCTTCACCAGATGGTCGCCCTCCGCGGGGAAGATATAGGCCTTGCCGCCGCCCGCTCCATCCCAGTCGTCGGCCTTGCCCAGGAGCTGGCCGTCGACGGTGACCAGCACCTCTTCCGGGTCGACACGAAACTCCGCGCCGCGACGGCACTTGAAGACCGCGGCGATCGGCGGCGGCGGTTCGGGCGTCGGGCCGGCTTCGACCACCGCGATCTCTGGCGCAGCGGGTACTTTCGCCTCCGTCGTGGCTGGCGACGCCGGAGCGGGAATCTCGGGCAGCGGCTTCGGGCGGAGGACAGGGGGAGGAGCCTGCTCGACGCGCTGGCCGGGCACGGCCGCCGGCTCCCCAGCCGGAGCTCCGGTCGTCTGTCCTTCAGGCAGCGGATCCGCCGCCGGCGAGAGCGCTTCGGCAGCGGGCGCACCGGGGATCGGCGCAGCGCTT
>JBDSRU010000480.1:0-4574 GCA_039929145.1 Thermoanaerobaculia bacterium | reverse complement strand
GGCTCTGTTGACCACTGGAAATCGTCGAGCAGCACCACCGAGTCCCACAGACCGTCCGCTCCGTCCCAGATCGCCAGCCGCAGCGTGAGATTCTCTCCGGGAGCTACGTTCCCGCGCAGCCAGAGCCAGTTCGTTCCGCCGCCGGTAAAGCGAGCGGCGGCGTCGCACCAGGGAAGCGGCGGGGGGCTCCCGGTCGGAACGACCTCCATTCCCGACCCGTTGAGCGCGGACGTCGTGGTGCAGCTCGAGATCGTTGCCACCCCGCCGCCGTTGCAGCCGGTCGGACCGTTCTGGCACTGCTCGAACAGCCCGGTATCGTCGTTCGCGAGATGCGCCCCGACGGGATAGGTACCGCCCGGCGCGACGTAGGTCGCGAGGTTCTCGTCCACCGGGTTGGCTGGAGCGCCGCTGAAACCAGATTCCAGCAGAGCGACAAAATAGTCTATGTTCGACGTGCAGACGTACTCCGGGAACTCGGCGGTGAAGAAGCGGAAGCCCAGTCGGAAGGAATGCGCATTTCCGGGAACGCGGATGCGGTACGTGAGCATCACCGGATTGTAGGCCGTGCCGCTGAAGCTGGGCTGCGGGCAACCCGGCGCTACCGGCAGGATTCCGCCGTGGGCCGCCAGCCAATCCGCCGGCACGGCGCTTTGCGTTCCGGTGTCGAGACCGTTCTGGAAGACCGCGTGAGCCGGATTGGCCTGATCGGGCGCAGCGGCCGCGCCGCTCGACAGCACGACCATCGCATTCCCGTTCTGCGCCGAGCTGGCGCCAAAGGTCGAGCGGATCGACTTCGAAGCTGCGGCGGAAGTGCCCGTGCCGGAGGCGAGGCTCAAGGTTCCCGAGATGACTCCCCAGTCATGTCCGTTCTCGGTGGTGGTTCCACAGAGGTTCATCGCGGCGGCGAACTGCAACGGATCGGCCGAGTTCGACGGCAGGCCAACATCGCAGGCGATGGGTGCCTCGTCGAAGGCGCCGTCGCAATCGTCGTCCAGGCCGTTGCCACCGACTTCGAACCCGGCCGGCGGAAAACTCCAAGAGCACAGCGTGCCCGATTCGAAC
Organism: Thermoanaerobaculia bacterium; assembly: GCA_039929145.1. Taxonomy (GTDB): domain Bacteria; phylum Acidobacteriota; class Thermoanaerobaculia; order Multivoradales; family JAGPDF01; genus JAGPDF01. The sequence continues at coordinate 3,512 of JBDSRU010000480.1, read as the reverse complement.
GGGTCGGAGAAGATCTCCTGCGTCCACAACGGCGAGCTCGCCAGAAGCCCGGCCGCGAAGAGCCCGCCGGCAGCCCGGGAAAGGATCCCGCGAGTTCGTCCAGCTGCCCTCTCGGTCTGCGGAGTCATGGCGGCACCTCGCGATCCCGGCAATCTCCCGGCGACTCTGCTCCACCCCGGGCCGAAACGCAAGCGCTTCCGGCAGCAGCGGCAAGTCGGGAGGAGTATTCCTGACACCAGCCTCGAACCCAGGGTGTTCGCCCTGTCGTTCTGACCCCGGCGGGAACCGATGGCAGCGCGCCTTGCCTAACTGACCGGTTCTGCCGCGAGCGCGGCGAGCATCTCTTCGACGCGACTGAACTTCACCCGCGGGCGGCCGGCGGGTAGGCCGCGCTCGACTTCGATGCGGTCGAGGCGTTTCCAGTCGGCGAAGTCGACCGGGCAGAGGCCGCGCGCCGCGAGCAGCTCGTCGATCGGCGCGCCAGCAGCTCGAGGAAGCGAGGGCAGGTCTTCGAGCATCGCCTCGGCGGTCTCGTAGCCATCGGGCTTGTTGGTGCCGATGAGCCCGGTCGGTCCGCGCTTGATCCAGCCGGCGACGTAAAGGCTCGCCAACGGGCTGCCGTCGAAGGCGTCGAAAATGCGGCCGCGCTGGTTGGGGATGACCGCGCGCTGCACGTCGAAGGGCAAGTCCCGGAGAGGCAGCGAGCGATAGCCCACGGCGCGGACGACCAGGCCGACGGGAAGGCTCGACACCTCTCCAGTGCCCTTGGCACTGAGACTGCCGGCGGCTCCGACGAGGCGGTTGCGCTCGAGCCGGAGGCCCGCGACACGGCCGCTCCCGGCGCCGCCCTCGCCTTCGCTCTCGCCCTCAATGGCGACGGGCGAGCGGCGGAAGTGCAGGTGAATGCGCCGCGCGGCGCCGGTCAGCCCGCGCTCGGCGGCGGCGCGCAGGATCTCCAGGCTCTTCTGCGCCTGCGGGTCGTCGGCGAGCTCCAGCTCGCTTCCCGGGTCGAGTTCGAGGTCCTGGCGGTCGACGACGAGATCGACGCCCGGCAGATGCGCGAGCTCCTTGAGCTCGGCCGGCGACCATTTGGCCTGCACAGGACCGCGGCGCACGATGAAGTGGACATCGCGGATGCGGCTCGCCCGCAGTCGCGCGAGCGCGTCGTCCGAGATGTCGGTCGCGGCGAGGTCCTCCGGATTCCGCCCGAGAATCCGCGCCACGTCGACAGCGACGTTGCCGGCACCGATGACCGCGGCGGCGGCGACCGAGAGATCGACTGGCAGCTCGCGGAAGTCGGGGTGCGAGCTGTACCAGGCGACGAGCGCCGTCGAGGAGTGGCTGCCGGGAAGGTCTTCGCCCGGAACACCGAGCCGTCGGTCACTCTGCCCGCCCACCGAGAAGACGACCTGATCGTAGTGCGCCGCGAGGTCGGCGAGCGAGAGATCCCGTCCCACTTCGAGGTTGCCGAGAAAACGCACCCGGGCATCGAGCGCCACCTTCTCGAAGACCCGTACGACCTCCTTGATTTTCGGATGGTCCGGCGCGACGCCGTAGCGCACCAGGCCGTAGGGCGTGGGCAACCGGTCGAGAAGGTCGATCCGCGGTCCGTCGACGGCGGTCTGCGCGAGCAGGGCAGCGGCGGTATAGAAGCCGGCGGGGCCGGCACCGACGATGGCGATACGCGGCGATCGATCGGGGGTGCGCGCGATTTCCGGCGGCATCGGCGCAGAGGATACAACGTCCGGCGCCCCCTCCGGGGCGCCCGGACTCAGTCGTCGGTGGACTTCATCTGCCGGCGCAGTTTGCCGAGGGTCCGGTTGACGGCATTGTTGCGCGACAGGAAGCCGAGGACCGGCTTCCTGCGGATGCCGATGTCGTTCTGCAACGCGCGCAGCGCCGCATTCTTCGGGTCGAGGGCCAGCCCCTGCGCGATCGCGTTGACCGCTCCCTTGCGATTCTTGGCGAGCACATGCACGCGAGCGAGATTCAGGTGGCAGTCGGGATGGTAGAACTGCGCGCGCACCGCATGCTCGCAGAGGCGCAAGCCCTCCTTGACCTGCTTCTGGTAGCGCGCGATGCCGTAGCCGAGGAACGAATAAGCTACGCCCGGTATGTGCTCGGAGAGACCGCGCTCTTTCACCAGGTCGGCCAGGATCGTCAATCCGCGTCCCCAGTCGCCGGAGCGGCAGATCTCGATCGCAGCCTCGGCCGCCGCGCGTGGGGTGCCGCTCTCGCTCGCGGGGCCCTTCGGGGGTTCGATGCGCTTCTCCATCCGGCAGGCCGCCCTTTCCATTCGGGACACCTTGCGGGCCCGTGTTACACTTTTCCCATTGTCGCGCTTCTAGCGGCCGGTGACAAGCGATGTCCGTCTCTGAACCGCCCGATGTCAAGGAACTCGTGGCGCTCGCGCGCCGATTCGCAGAGCGGAAGCTCTTCGATGAGGCCGCCGAGCTCTTCGGAGTCGCTCTGCGCCTCGAGCCGAGAAACCTCGGCACGCGCCTGGCGCTCGCCCGCATTCGACGCCTGCAGAAGGCGCAAGGTCGCCCCGCCACCAAGGATCCGGTCGAGAACGCACGCTCGGAGATGCGCCGCAACGGCATCGACGCTTCCCACTTCGTCGGCCTGGCCTGGCTCTACGCCGAGAAGGGTGAGGAGTTCCGGGCGCTCGAGTGCCTGCACATCGCCCGACTCAAGGACCCGCTCGCGCCGGCGAACTTCAAGCTCGCGGCGCGCATCCACTTCCGGCTTCAGGACTACGACAGTGCCGCCGAGCTTCTGCAGCGCGCGCTGCGCTACAACCCGTTCGATCGCGAAGCGGCCGAGCTTCTCGGACAGATCGAGTACGAACGCAAGCAGTTCGCCGAAGCTCTTGCCGCGACGATCGACGCTTTTCTCCTTCTGCCTTCGGTCGATGAGGAACGGGCGATTCGTCTGCGCCGCCGGATCCGGACGCTCAAACACCTGCTCTCCTGGCAGAGCAAGCAGGTCGTGGCCCTCTTCCGTGAACGCGAGGAGCAGCTCCACACCGCGTTCGATCGCCTCGAATGGCGGCGCGAGCGTTTCCGCAGCGAAGAGACCTGGGAGAGCCTGGCGCTCGCGGCGCTCGTCGCTCCGCAGGACGACGGCGGCCGGCTGAAGGTCGCCGGGCGCCTGCGCAAGCTCGCCGCCTGGGCCCACTTCACCGACGAGCAGATCTTCAAGCTCTCCGCCGCCGTGGAGGAGAAGAGCTTCGAAGCCGGGGCGCTCATCTTCGCCAACAACAGCGAAGGGGTCGACATCTGCCTCCTCGAAGAGGGCGAGATCAGCATCCAGCGACCGACGCCCTATGGCACCTATCCCCTCGCCCTGCTACAGCCGGGATCGATGTTCGGCGAGGTCAATTTCCTCACCCGGGGCGTGCGCACCGGCGACGCGCTCGCGCTCAAGCCCTGCCGCCTGCTGGTCTTCGACGGCGCGGCGCTCGAGGAGCTGTCGCGCAGCTGGTCCGAGTTCGGCGTCCAGCTCTACTG
>JBDSRU010000479.1:0-2697 GCA_039929145.1 Thermoanaerobaculia bacterium | reverse complement strand
AACTCGTCGTCGCAGGAGTCTTCAGTCGGGCCGGGGACGGGCAAGGCGTGGTTCGCAGTCTGGCGCGGTGGGACGGTTCCTCGTGGGCATCCCTGGGCGGCGGTCTCGAAACGAACTTCACTTCGCTCGCCCAACCGTCCGGTATCCAGGCGCTCGCCGTGTTCGATGATGGCAGCGGACCGGCCCTGTTCGCCACGGGTTCCACGACCGCAGCGAGCGACAGCCAGTTCCACGGTATCGCGAAATGGGACGGCGTCACCTGGCTTCCGCTCGGCGCTGGCCTGACCTCCCCCGGCACGGGCGGGATGGCGATGGTGCCCTTCGAGGGCCGACTTGTCGTGGGCGGCGGATTCAGCGCCGCCAGCGGCCTTCCGGCGCGCGGTGTCGCGAAATGGGGCTCCGCCGGCTGGAGCGTATTCGGCAGCAATCTGACGGGGCAGGTTTCGGCGCTCGCGCTGTTCGATGACGGCACCGGGCCGGCGCTCTACGCCGGCGGAACCTTCCTCGCCACGGGCGGCCGGCCGCTCAACCGGATTGCGCGCTGGTCCGGGAACGCCTGGGAGTCGGTCGGCGCCGGATTCAATGGCGACGTCCGCGCTCTGGCCGTCTTCAACGACGGTGGCGTTCCGGCGCTCTTCGCCGGCGGCGCCTTCACCCTCTCCGGCTCGACCGCGGTTTCGGGACTCGCGAAATGGAACGGGCTTGCCTGGTCGAACGTGAGTGGCGGAGTGATGAACGGCGCCGCCGCAGGTGTCGTCGAAGCGCTCGCCGCCTTCTCGGACAACTCGGGGCCGGCGCTCTTCGCCGGAGGAACGTTCACTCTGGCCGGGGGCGTGTCGGCGAATCGCGTGGCACGCTGGAGTGGTACCGGCTGGAGCGCGCTCGGGTCGGGTCTCAACAACTCGGTCTACGCGCTCACGACTGCGAACGTCGGTGGCACCTCGGCGCTCTTCGCCGGCGGCAGTTTCACGACCGCCGGCGGAGCGACAGCGAACCGCATCGCGCGCTGGAACGGTACCGCCTGGTCCGCGCTCGGGACTGGCACCAACAACATCGTCATGGCGCTTCAGGCCTGGCCACCGAACACCGGCACGCAGCTCCTTGCGGGCGGAACGTTCACCACTGCGGGCGGCGTCTCGGCCTCGAAGCTCGCGCGCTGGAGCGGCACGGCCTGGTCGGCGATCACCGGCGGAAGTCCGAACAACACGATCGAAACGCTGCTCGGCCGGCAGGAGGGCTCGACGAATCGCATCGTGGCCGGTGGCGCCTTCACTCAGGTGGGAACGAAGGTCGCCGGACGCATCGCGGACTGGAATGGCACGGCATGGACGGCGCTCGGTACCGGTGCTTCGAGCGGCAGCGTCTTCACTCTGCTGGAGCAGGACGAGCCGGACGGCCGCACCCTCTGGCTCGGCGGCAGCTTCACGACGGTCGGTGGCATCAGTACACCGGCGATCGCGAAGTGGAATCGACCGCTGACCTGCGGGGACACCAGTGGTCCGGTGATGACCATCACCTCGCCCGCCGCCGGGGCGTTGCTCACCACCTCGCAGCCGGCATTGACCGTAACCCACACGGACACCCTGTCGGGTGTCGATGTCGCTACGCTGCAATGGAAGGTGAATGGACTCGCCGTCGCGACGACCTGCACGCCGGGCTCCGGGCAGTCCTCCTGCACGTTGAACGCCCCTCTTTCGCAGGGTACGGCGCTGCTCCAGGCGACCGCTCTCGACCTGGTGGGAAATCTCGGCGCGTCGCCTGCGATCTCGGTCACCGTCGACACGGCGCCTCCGGTCGTCACGGTGACCTCGCCGGCAAACGGCGCAATCCTCACGGCCTCACCCGCGACGATCGCCGTCAGCTACAGCGACGCCACCTCGGCCATCGTCCCAGGAAGCTTCCTGATGGGTGGCACCGGCCCGGCGGCGGCGCAGTGGAGCTGCCCGCTCAACGAGACGTTGGCGAACTGCCATCCGACGGCGCCGCTGATTGACGGATCCTGGACCCTGCTGCCGTCGATCGCCGACGCCACTGGGCTACGCGGCGAGACTTCCGTGGCCTTCATCGTCGACACGGTGGCGCCAGTGATCGCCCTCGTCCAACCGTCGCCCGGCTTCATCAGCTACGGCGGGCAGCCGCAGATTCGGATCTCCGTGACGGATGCCGGTTCCGGCGCCGCTCCGCTGACCACGAGCCTGCGGGTGGATGGGGTTGTCGTCGCCTCGACTTGCTCGGGCAGTCTGACGGAAGTCACGTGTGGACTTCTGGCGCCGGCCGCTCCGGGGACGAGAACGATCAGCGCGACGTTGATGGATCGCGCCGGAAGGCTCTCGAATCTCGCTTCCGTGCAAATCGAGGTGCGTCCTCCCGATACTCAGGCGCCGGCGATCTCGATCACGAGTCCGATTCCATTCGCGACGCAGAACCCGACGGTCGTGCCTTTCGAGCTCGCCTGGTCGGACGCGGATTCGGGAATCGCCCCAGCCACTCTTCGGCTGCTTGCAAACGGAACGCAGCTCGCCGTCACCTGCACAACCTCGAGCACCAGCGCTTCCTGCCTCGCCCAGAGTCCCCTGACAGGGATCATCTTGCTGGTGGCCACTGTCGAGGACGGCGTTGGCAATCTCGGCGCGTCCGCGAGTGTGACCTTCGTCGCCGATGCGGACCTCCAGGCGCCCGAGATCGTCGTCCTGTCCC
>JBDSRU010000478.1:0-3288 GCA_039929145.1 Thermoanaerobaculia bacterium | reverse complement strand
CGGAGCGTGGACTCGCGATCCTCGCGCTGGCCAATGCCCACTTCGATCCCGCCCAGGTCGGTGCTTTGCGCGAGGCGGTCGAGCAGTTGCGCCGTTCGGGTTCTCTGCGGGTGGCCTTCCCCGACCTTACGCGGCGCCGGCTCGCCGAGCGCCTCGGCGAGGAGTTTCGGTCGGGCGCCTGTCACGCCGGAAGCTACGAGACGTCGATCCTGCTTGCCCTTCGGCCGGACCTGGTCGACGAAGATGCACGGCGGCGACTGCCGCCGCTCCCGGTCTCCCTGGTCGAGGCGGCGCTCGCGGGCAAGAAGACGTTCGCCGAGGCCGGTCTGGAGCTCGCTTACTGTGGCGATCCGGCGTCGGCGTCGGCGGAGGAGGGGCGAGCGCTGGTCGCCGAGTTGGGTGCCATCCTTGCCGAAGCGGTTCGGGCCGAACTAGGCTGACTCGAGGACCGGGAACGATGGTCGGCGACAGGGGTTCATGCAAACGGACGCAAGGCCATTGAGAGGAGATTCGGGAATGGGCATGGTGAGCGAATTCAAGACCTTCATCCAGCGCGGCAATGTCATGGACCTCGCGGTCGGGGTGATCATCGGCGGGGCTTTTGGCAAGATCGTCGCATCGCTGGTCGACAACGTCCTGATGCCGGTCCTCGGACTCCTTCTGGGGGGCGTCGACTTTTCGAAGCTCGCCCTGACCATCGGTGGCACCGCGGAGGCGCCGATATTGTTGCGCTACGGCAGTCTGCTGCAGGCCACTCTCGACTTCCTGATTCTCGCCTTTTGCGTCTTCCTGATCGTCAAGGCGGTGAACGCCTCGCAGCGCAAGGCGCCTCCGGCTCCCGCGGCTCCGGTCGAGATTCCGGCCGATGTCCGCCTTCTCGGCGAGATCCGCGATCTCCTGAAGGCGCGCGGTTGACGAAAGCAGCGGGCGACTCGAGCTCCCGGGTGAGCATCGACCTCGACGGCCGAGTCGCGCTGGTCACCGGCGGTGGCCGCGGAATCGGCGCCGCGACAGCGCATCTACTTGCCGCGGCCGGCGCGCGTGTCGTCGTCGCTGCACGGAGCGCCGACGAGATCGAGGCGGTGGCAGAGGAGATCCGCCGCAAAGGCGGAAGCGCCGAAGCGGTCACCTGCGACGTCGCGGACCCGGAGGCCATTGGGCGTCTACGCACCGCCGCGGAGGCGCGCTTCGGGGCTGTCGACATCCTGATCGCCAACGCCGGCATCGCGGTCTCGGCGCCGCTCGCGCGTGTCGCGCTCGAGGAGTGGAATCGCCTTTTCGCGGTGAACGCGACCGGCCCGTTTCTCTGTGCGCAGGCCTTCGTACCAGGAATGGCGGCGCGGGGTTGGGGGCGGATCGTCAACATCGCCTCGATCGCCGGCCGCACCGGCGCGCCGTACATCTCCGCCTACGCCTCGACCAAGCACGCGCTGGTCGGGCTGACGCGTTCGCTCGCCGCCGAGCTCGCCGACAAGGGGATCACGGTGAATGCGCTCTGCCCGGGATACGTCGATACGCCGATGACCGACCGCTCGGTGGAGCGCATCGTCGCCCGCGCCGGCGTCGCCGCCGAGACCGCGCGCGAGAAAATTCTTGCCGCGAACCCCCAGCACCGGCTGATCACCGCCGAGGAGGTCGCCTTTCTCGCGCTCACGCTCTGCGACGAACGCGCGCGCGGGGTCAACGGCCAGACGATCGGTATCGACGGCGGCGCATTCCTCGGATGAGCGTTCGGCTCGAAATGATCAACCCTGAGGGCCTCGGCGCGCCGCGTGGATTCAGCCATGGAGTTCTCGCTCCTGCAGCATCGCGGCTCCTTTTCGTCGCCGGGCAGATCGGCTGGGACGCCGAGCAGCGGCTCGTGCCCGGCGGATTCGCGCCGCAGTTCGAGCGCGCCCTGGACAACATCCGCCTGGTCGTCGAGGGCGCCGGCGGGCGGATGGACGAGATCTGCCGCCTCACCATCTACGTCACCGACCGTTCGCTTTACGAGCGCGACCTTGTCGAGGTTGGCGCGGCCTACCGGCGGATCGTCGGCAGGCATTTCCCGGCGATGGCGCTGGTCGAAGTCGCGGCCCTGCTCGAGCCCGGAGCGCTGGTGGAGATCGAAGCGACCGCGGCCCTGGCGCCGACGATTCCCGGCAATTCGAACCCCGGAGCACCGGAATGATCCAGCCCAGCAGTTTTCGTTATCAGTTCGACGAAGCGACCAGCGTCGCGACGATCACCCTCGACCGCCCCGAGCGCCTGAATGCCCTGACCTTCGACGTGTACGACGAGCTCAGGCTCACCTTCGAGGCGCTCGACACCGAACCTGGAGTGCGCGCCGTGCTGCTCACCGGCGCGGGCCGCGCCTTCTGCTCCGGGGGCGACGTCGAAGAGATCATCGGCAAGCTGTTCGAAACCGACGCGCGCGGACTGCTCGAGTTCACCCGCGCCACCGGGGCGCTGATCCGGTCGATGGTCGCCTGCCGGCGGCCGATCGTCGCCGCGCTCAACGGAACGGTGGCGGGCGCCGGCGCGGTGATCGCCACGGCGTGCGATATCCGGATCGCCGCGCCAAGCGCCAAGATCGCTTTCCTGTTCACCAAGGTCGGGCTGTCGGGAGCCGACATGGGGGCTTCGTGGCTCCTGCCGCGCATCGTCGGGCTCGGACGGGCGACGGAGCTGCTCATGACCGGCGACTTCCTCGACGCGGCCGATGCCGAGCGCATGGGCCTCTACAGCCGCGTCGTGCCCCAGGATCGGGTCGTCGACGAAGCGCGCGCCTGGGCGGTGCGCCTCGCCGCGGGACCTTCTTTCGCGCTCGAGATCACCAAACGGATGCTCTACCGCGAAGCGGCGATGGACTTCGACGCAGCGCTCGCCGCGGAGGTCGAGATCCAGTCGATCTGCATGCAGGATTCTAACTTCCGCGAGGCCTACGAAGCTTTCCGCGAGCGTCGCAAGCCGGCCTTCAAATGACCGCAACGCGCACCGTGCGCGCGTTTCTCGAGCCGCATCACCTTGAGCTCGCACTGCGAGTGGAGGAGATCGTCGCCCGCCGGTTCCTTCCCCTCTTGCCGCCCGCCGACGACGGCGCGGCGCGCGCCGCGGCACCCGGGCTGGTAGCGGCGCTCGGGGAGGAGGGGTTGCTCGCCGGCGCGACGAGCGCGGAGCTGGACTTGCGCGCCCTCTGTCTGGTGCGTGAGGCGCTCGCCGGCGCCTCGCCGCTCGCCGACGCACTCTTCGCGCTGCAGGCCCTGGGCTCGATGCCGATCACTCTCGCTGGCACGGCGGAGCTCCGCG
>JBDSRU010000477.1:0-10400 GCA_039929145.1 Thermoanaerobaculia bacterium | reverse complement strand
ATGGTCGAGACGCTCGAGTACACGATTTCCGGCGATCGCGTCGAGCTGCACTGGGATACGGTCGCCGTCGGCTTCACCGTCAAGGCGGCGAACTGATGCCGAAGACCACGGATCGGTCGCCCCTGGCGGGACTTCTGCTGCTCGGCGCACTCGGTGTCGCGGCGTCGGCTTCCGGCCAGGCGGCCCAGCCGCAGGTCGCTCCGACGGCGCTCGGCGCGGTGGCGTCGTCCGCTCCGGCACTCGCGGAGACCGCGGCAGAGGCGGAAACGTCGGCCGGGATGGGGAGCGAGAACGTGGGCGGGCTGCAGCCGCTCACGGCACTCCCCTACACGCCGAGCCTCGAGCCCGCCTTCATGGACCGGTCGATCGATCCGTGCGTCGATTTCTATGCCTATTCCTGCAACGGTTGGCGGGCGCTGAACCCGATCCCACCCGACAAGTCGCGCTGGGCCGTTTACGGCAAGCTCTACAACGAGAACCAGCGCTATCTCTGGGGGCTCCTGGTCGAGGCCGCGGCGAATCCGTCGACCGAGGATGCCGGCATGCGCCAGCTCGGCGACGCCTTCGCTGCCTGCATGGATCTCGCGGCGATCGACAAGGCGGCGCTGAATCCGATTCGCGCCGACATGGCGGAGATCGGTCGGCTGAAAGATGGCGCCGCGCTCGCGCCGCTGCTCGCCAAGCTCCAGCTCGAGAGTCAGGGTCGCGGCCTCCTCTTCGATTTCGGCTCGGAGCAGGATCCAGGGGACGCCGCGCAGCGCATCGCGGTCGTTCAGGCGGGCGGTCTGGGGTTGCCCGACCGCGACTACTACTTGAAGACGGATGCCGCGTCGGTCGAGCTGCGCAAGCAGTACGTCGCGCACACGGCGCGCAACTTTCGATTGATGGGGGAGGCCGAGGACTGGGCCGCGGAGAGCGCGGCGATCGTCCTCGCGATCGAGACCGACCTCGCCAAGGCGTCGCTCTCGCGCGTCGATCGGCGCGACCCGCACAAGGTGTATCACCGGATGAATCTCGCGACCCTGCAGAAGCTCACGCCGGCATTCCCGTGGAAAGAGTACTTCGCGGCGAGCGGTGTCGCGGCCGGAAGCGCGGGCTTCGTCGTCGACGTCAACGAGCCCGAGTTCCTCAAGGCGGTGCAGAAAGTCCTTGCCGAGCGGCCGATCGCAAACCTGCGCACCTACCTGCGCTGGGCCCTGCTGCGCAGCACGGCGCAGGACCTCTCGGCCCCCTATCGCGAGGCGGACTTTGATTTCTACAGCAAGACCCTGCGCGGCATTCCGGAGCCGCCGCCGCGCTGGCAGACCTGCGTCGACACGATCGACCGCGACCTCGGCGAAGCGCTCGGCAAGGTCTTCGTGGACAGGCAGTTCTCGCCTGCGACTCGCGCCTCCGCCGACGCGATGGTGCGCGGGATTCACGAAGCCATGGGTGAGCGGGTCAAGGCGCTCGACTGGATGAGCGAGGCGACGAAGGCGAAGGCGCTCGAGAAGCTGGCGAGCATGCGCTACAAGATCGGTGCTCCGGAGGTCTATCGCGACTACTCATCGATCGCGATCGACCGCAAGGATTTCTTCGCTAACGTTCGGCGAGCGACCGAGTTCGAAGGCCGGCGTCGGCTCGCGCAGATTGGCAAGCCGATCGACCGCGGCGAGTGGGAGATGACCCCGCCGACCGTCAATGCCTACTACAACGCGTCGATGAACGACATGAACTTCCCGGCCGGGGTCCTCCTGCCGCCGCTCTTCGACCCGAAGCTCGACGACGCGCCGAACTACGGCAATACCGGCGGCACCATCGGTCACGAATTGACCCACGGCTTCGACGACGAGGGGCGCCAGTTCGATGCCGCGGGCAATCTCAAGGACTGGTGGACCAAGGAGGATGCGGCCAAGTTCGTCGAGCGGGCGCAGTGCGTCGTCGACCAGTACGCGAAGTACCCGGTCGTCGACGAGGTGAAGATCAACAGCAAGCTGACGCTGGGCGAGGACGTCGCCGATCTGGGCGGCGCGATTCTCGCCTGGGAGGCATGGAAGAAAGCGCAGGCCGGCAAGAGTCTCGAGTCGCGGGACGGCCTGTCACCGGAGCAACGCTTCTTCGTCGGATTCGCGCAGTGGGTGTGCGAAAACCAGCGGCCGGAAGAGCTCCGCCTCCAGGCGGCGACGAACCCGCACAGCCCCGGTGTCTGGAGGATCAACGGCGTGGTGGTCAACATGCCGGAATTCGCCGAGGCATTCTCCTGCAAGCCTGGACAGCCGATGGTGAGCGAGAAGGTCTGCAGGATCTGGTGACCGGAAACGTCTAGGGGAAAGCGCTCCCGATGCCCTGGCTGATCGACGCCGCGAATCTGGGCGGAGTTCTGGGCGGCGCCTCGGGGGCGCGAAACTCGCAGGCGATTCTCGCCGCTCTCTTGCCATGGGCGCGCGAGCGCAAGCAGGTGGTGGTGGTCTTCGACGGGCCCGAGAGCCCTGGGATGGCCACCCGCCTGGGTGGCGTGGAGATCATCTGGAGCGGCAACCGCTCTGCCGACGACGTCATCGCGAAACAGATCGCAGCGCTGGGCAAGACCGCGAAGTCCTGGACGGTCATCACCAACGACCAGTCCCTGACCCGCCGCTGCCGCAACCACGGCGCCAAAGTCGAACCGGCCTCGATCTTCGCCAAGCGCACGACGCAGTCGAAGCAGCCTCCGAAGTCCAAAGCCGCTCGCAGCGCGCTCGCCGCCGCCGACAAGCCGTCGCCGAACGCCAAGGAGACCGCCCACTGGCGGGAGGTCTTCGGCGCAGCGGGAAGGACCGGAAAAGAAGAAAAAACCGATAGAGAAGGAAAGGACCAGTAAAGAAAAGAAAGGACCGGTAAAGGAAAGAAAGAAAAAGGACCAGTAAAGGAAGGAAGGACCCGTCCAGGGAGACAGCGATTGCGTCGCACGTGACGACGTCGAGGGTCGACGGGGGTGGGGGCGCGAGTATCTCGCCGAAGCCGCGCCAGTCACGACCTTCCCTTTACCGGTCCTTTCTCCTTGAGACCTCTCGCCGACTGACGAGGAGACCCGCCGAGGAGGCGCCTGTCACATACTTTTCTTTACCGGTCTTTACTTTTTCAGTCCGTTCGGCCGCCTCGCCAGACACCCTGTTCGCTGGCTTGGCATTCCAGGAGTCGATTCGAGGAGCTCTCGCATGGACGCAGCGACGTTTCGCAAGCTCGGGCACGAGACGGTGGAGTGGGTCGCGGCCTACCGCGAGCGGATGGAGAGTCTGCCGGTGATGAGCGCGTCACGGCCCGGGCAGATCCGGGCTGCATTTCCGGCGGAGGCGCCGCGCGACGGCGGGGCGCTGCCTGAGGCGCTGGCGCAGCTCGACGCGCTCGTCCTGCCCGGGATCACACACTGGAACCATCCCTCGTTCTTCGCCTACTTTCCTTCGAATACGAGCTATGCCTCGGTGCTCGCGGATCTGGTGGCGGCGGGGCTCGGGGCGCAGGGGATGAGCTGGCAGACGAGCCCGGCGGCGACCGAAATTGAAGAGGTCGTGATGGACTGGCTGCGGCAGATGGTCGGCCTCGCGCCGGAGTGGAAGGGCGTCGTCCACGACACCGCGAGCACCGCGACTCTCTGCGCGCTGCTCTGCGCGCGTGAGCGCGCCTCCAGCTTCAGCCAGAACCGCGGCGGCCTTCAAGGCCTTGAAGCGCCGCTCACGGTCTATCTCTCGAGTCAGGCGCACAGCTCGGTCGAGAAGGCGGCGCTCCTCGCCGGTTTCGGGCGCGAGAACCTGCGCTACATCGACACCGACGAAGTGCACGCCATGCGCGTCGACCTCCTGGAGCAGGCAATCGCCACGGATCTCCTGGCCGGCTGCCGGCCGTGCGCCATCGTCGTGTCGATCGGCACCACCGGCACGACCGCCATCGATCCGCTCGAGGCGATCGCCGGCGTCGCTCAGATGTCCGAGATGGCGGGCCCGGACGCGATCTGGCTGCACGTCGATGCGGCGATGGCCGGGACGGCGATGGTGCTGCCCGAGTGCCGCCCGCTCTGGTACGGCGTCGAACGCGCCGACAGCCTGGTGTTCAATCCGCACAAGTGGATGGGCGTCGGCTGCGACTTCTCGGCCTATTACGTGCGCGACGCGGAACACCTGATCCGGGTGATGAGCACCAACCCGACCTACCTGCGCACCGCGGAAGACGGCGCAGTCACCAACTATCGCGACTGGCAGATCCCGCTCGGCCGAAGATTCCGGGCACTCAAGCTCTGGTTCTTCCTGCTCGACATCGGCGTCGACGGCCTTCAGGCGCGCCTGCGCCGCGATCTCGCCAACGCCCAGTGGCTGAAGGAGCAGGTGGATGCAGCGCCGGACTGGGAGCGCATGGCTCCCGTGCCCCTGCAGACGGTCTGTGTCCGCCACGTGCCGACCGATCTCGCCGGCGACGAGCTCGCCCTCACCGACCACAACCTCGCCATCGCCCGCTCGATCAACGACAGCGGCGTCGCCTACCTCACCCCCAGCGACCTCAAGGGCCGTCAGATGCTCCGCCTCTCGATCGGCGCCGAAGCGACTGAGCGCCAGCACGTCGAAGCGCTCTGGGCAGCGCTGCAGTCGGCGGCAGCGGACGGCCGCGATCGAAACTGAAGTAGGCGATGGCACTTCGTTCGGGACGATGGGCAGTCCCGGATGCGAGGGCGTGGAGGTGGGCTCTTCGCGCTCCTGCTCATTCGCGACTTCGCCGCCCCGATGGCCCCGTGGACGGATGGAATCCGCAGAGTCAAAGACGGGGTGTTAGGCTGACTTTGTTCTCGCTCCATTTGGTTTCACACCCTTCTCCACGGGCTCCCTGGCGGGCACTGGAGAATCGGTGTTCACGTTTGCCCGAGGTGTTCCATGCGTGGTTTGAAACTGGTGGTCTTTCTGCTTTCACTGCTGGCGCTCTCTTCGCAGCTCATCCGGCACGCTTACGTGCGCTGGATCGAGAACCGGGACTCCGTGTTGTTCAAGTACGAGCCACCGGAGAAGAACGAGATTCGCGATGCGAAGTCGCTCGCAGAGCTCGAAGCTCGCTATGCGAAAGAGTACGAACGCGCCAGGCTCGACGCGGCGAAGGAACCTCACGCGGAGGCTCTGGAGGGCGAGGGTGCGGTGGTGCGGCAGGAACCGGCGGAGAGCGCTCGATACGACCCCAAGGTGATGGATCTGGGTCGGGCCATCCAGGAATGGGAGCGTCTGGACAACGAAGTCGCGGAGCTCAAGTTCTACTGGTTCTGCGGACTGGGAGCGCTCGTTCTCGCGGGCGTGGCGTTCGGGTCACGCTGGCTCTGGCCGGCACTCGCCCTGACCATCCTGGGCTTCAGCGAGATGATCTGGGCCACCTCGCCCTCTTTCTCCGGGGACGCCGACCACCAGTTCGTGCGACTGCTGAGCGCCAAGATCGAGTACTCGGTCTTCTCGCTGGTGCTGCTCGCCGTCTTCTGGGCCCTCGGCTGGCTGCGCGCGCCAGGCGATCAGGCAGCCTCGACAAGGTAGAAGCTCGAAAGCGGCCAGGAGCGGGAGGCCCGCTCTCGCTTACTCCCCCAGCGCCGCGTAGCGGACGAGGTTGTAGCGCACGGTCTGGGCGTCGCGCATGCGCTTGCCGATCGCTTCGTGGAGGTCGAGTTTCCACTCGGTCCAGCGGGTGAAGAAGGCTTCGACCGCTGCCGGGTCGCCGGCCACCTGCAGGGCCAGCACTTCGGTGAGCAGGCCGGCCACCGTCTCGGCGTACTTCGCGGCGTCGATCTCCAGATACCCGTCGGGAGTCATGGTCAGCAGGCCCTTGTCGAGGTACCAGTTGAACTGCACCAGCTGCATGAGCTGGTAGGGCTGGTCCCGGCGCGGCCGGTTGTCGTTCAGCACCCGGAGGATGCCGCTGGCGTGCACCGCGGACAGGCGCTCCGGCGTCGCGAGCTTCGCATCGGCGAGCTTCTGCATCGCGAACAACGAGACCAGGTCGGCCTTCATCTCCTCGACCGCGTCGGCCCAGCCCTGGAGCGCCTGATCGAGACCGCGTCCGTCGCGTGTCACCTCCGGACCGAGGTAGTGGCCGATCTCGTGCCAGAGCGTGCGCTGGAAGCCGCCGTCGCCAGCCAGGCCGCCACGGGACGCAGGAGCCACCGCGGCGTTCCAGCGGCGCTCGGCGTTCGCAAAGAGATCCGGGTTCTTCATGATGTTCTCGCGCATCAGGATGATGCGCCCGTAGCGCCGCGAGTGCAGCGGATCGTTGGGCAGGTTGGTCGCGGTATTCGTCCCGCGCGCCTGGCCGAAATCGGCGATCACCTCGTATACCCCGATCGGAATCTGCGCCCGGATCTGCTTGCGCTGCGTGTACGGCAGCGCCTCCTCGATCTGCTGCAGGCTGCCGAGGGACTTCGAGAGCTCGGCTGTCGCGGCCTCGTCGCGCAGCAGGAGGCTCATCGACGGGAAGGCCTTCACGCCGAAGAGGGCGTCGTCGTAGGTTTCGTACGAACCGATCTGGGCGTTCAAGCGGCCGAAGTGGCCGGTCACCCAGGAGGCGTCGCCGCTCTCGTAGTCGTTCGACAGCAGGTCGCGGGCGCGGTTGCGCAGGTAGCCGGCGAACTCGGCGTCATCGGCTGCCAGGTCATCGGCGGCGTGGAGCAACGACAGGTACGCCGTGGTCAGCGGCCGCGCCCAGGCGACCGCCTGCGGCACGGCGTAGAGAATCTGGGAATCAGGATGCTCGGCGAGCTCCGTCAACCGGCCGGCGAGGAACGGATGCAGGCCGGCGACGAGCGGCACGCGCTGCAGGGTCTCGAGGTCAGCCGCCAGCGCCTCGGCGGTCGCGCGCCGGACGACGGTGCGGTCGTCGAGAATCGACTCGCGCTCCTCCGGGTGGGCGGCGAGGAAGCTCTCGACCTCGGCGGCGGTGATCCCCGCCGGGTAGACGTTCTTTCCCGGAATTTCGGCGGCGACGGGCAGGAACGAAACACGGCGATTGTCGAGCGTCGTGGCGATCGGTCCCTGGAAGAGGCGATAGAGGAGCGACGCGTCCGATTGCGGCTCCCCGAGAAGGCGATTGCGCTCGCGCTCGGCTTCGGGGTGTCGCGCATCTTCGTACAGCCACTGCAGAATGCCGCCGACCTGGAGGAGTTGATCCACCGCCGCCCGCTCGCCGGTCGTGAGCTGCGAGAGGTCGGGCGCGAGCCGCAGCGTCGCCGTCTTCTTCAGCAGCGCTTTCATTTCCGCCGCGGAGAGCCCGGCTGCCGGCGCCGCAGCTGCGGGTGTGGAAGCGGCCGCCGCCGCGGCTGAGAGTGCTGAAGCCGGCTTCGCCGCCGGTTCCGCCGCGGAGGAGAGTCCGGTCGAGCCGGAAAGCAGCAGCAGTGCGAACGTTCGGAGGCGCATTCAGTGACCCTTTCTGGCCTTCGCAGCATGGGCGAACAGGTAGTCGGCGGCGGCCTGGGCATAGGCACGGACGCCGGTCGGCAAGGCCGACTCCTCGATCCGGAAGAGTGGCGAGTGATTGCCGGCGACGGTCGCGACCTCCGCGGCTGGCGTAACGCCGAGGAAAAGAAAGATTCCAGGAACCTGGCGCGCGTAGAGCGAGAAGTCCTCCGAGGCGGTGATCTTGACCACTTCGCGCGTGCGTCCCGGAGCCACCCGCTCGAGCGTCGGCAGAAGCTCGTCGACCAGAGCGGAGTCGTTCGCGGTGACGGGATAGCCCGGTTCGAAGACGACCTTCGCCGTCGCGCCGTAGCCCTGCGCGACCTTCTCCACGATCCGCGTCATGCGCTTCTGCAGATCGGCGCGCATCGCCTCGTCGAAGGTGCGCATCGTGCCGACCAGCCGCGCGCGGTCGGGAATGATGTTGTTGCGCACCCCGGACTCGAACTGGCCGACGCTCACGACCACCGGTTCGCGGGTGAGATCGGATTCGCGTGACACCAGGGTCTGCAGGGCGCTGACAATGGCGCTGCCGGCGACGATCGGATCGACACCTCCCCAGGGCTTCGATCCGTGCACCTGGCGCCCCTGGACCTGGATTTCGAAGCGGTCGCCCGCCACCATCATGGAGCCGCGACGATAGCCGAGGACGCCGCTTTCCAGCCCGGCGAAGACGTGGATCCCCAAGACGGCGTCAACCTTGGGATTGTCGAGCGCACCTTCCCTCACCATGCGCGCGGCTCCGGCGATCCCTTCGGCGGCCGGCACCCCCTCTTCGGCCGGCTGGAAGAGCAGGACGACGTTGCCCGGCAGGCGGTCGCGCAGGCCGGCGAGGACTTCCGCGGCCGCGAGCAGCATCGCCGTGTGGGCGTCGTGGCCGCAGGCGTGCATCACCGGAACAGTCTTCCCTTCGTAGGTGCCGGTCGCCGTGCTCTTCCACGGCAGGTCGACCTCTTCCGCGACGGGCAGGGCATCCATGTCGGCGCGCAGCGCGATCGTCGCCCCCGGAAGCTTGCCTGCAATGACGGCGGTGACGCCGGTGCCGGCGATGGCGCGCGGTTCTAGTCCCATCTCCCGCAACCGCTCGCTGACGAACTTTGCGGTCTCGACTTCGCGGCCGGAGAGCTCAGGGTGCTGATGGAAATGTCGTCGCCATTCGATCATCCTGCTCTCGATCGCCGCCGCGCGGCGGTCGATCTCGGCGGCGAGCGGATTCGCGGCTGCGGCTCGTGCCGGAATCGGGGCTGCGATCTGGAAAGCGAAAAGCGCGGTAAGGGAAAAAAGCCGGGCCAGACGGAGGGACGCAGGTCGGAGCATCTTCCTAGGCTATGACAGCTGGCGCCGATTCGCTTCGCGCCGGGTAGGTGAGGGATTGCGTCGGCTGGCCGGTCGGGCCTATCTTCCGGGTAGTCCTTCTTGAGTCGAAACGAAAGGAGAGCCTCCATGTTCGAGAGAAATCTTGCCATCGCCCTGATTGCCCTGCCCGCACTGGTCATCTCCCCGTTGCCGTCGGGCGCGTCCGGCAGCCACCCGGCCGAGGAGCTCGGTACGGTCTCCTTTCCGATCAGCTGCCGGCCTGAATTGCAGCCCGCCTTCGAGCGCGCGGTGGCGCTCCAGCACTCCTTCGAGTTCGCGGCCGCCCGCGAGGCGTTCGAGCGCATCGCGGACGACGATGGCTCGTGTGCCATGGCGTACTGGGGAGTGGCGATGAGCCAGTACCACCCGCTCTGGGCCGCGCCGACCGCCAACGAGCTGGCGGTGGGGACGAAGGCGAGCCGGCGGGCGACGGAGCTTGCGGGAGCTCTGGCCGTGAGCGAACGCGAAAGGGGCTACATCGCCGCGATCGGGAGTTTCTGGTCCGACGCGACCTCGGCGGACCATCGCACGCGCGCGACGCGGTACCGCGACGCGATGGGGGAGTTGTCGCGCCGGTATCCTGAGGATGCGGAGGCGGCGATCTTCCATGCGCTGGCGATCCTCAGCACCGCTCCGCCTGCCGATCCGTCGCACGTCCAGCAGAAGCAGGCGTCGGAAATCCTCGCCACCTGGCTCCCCAGGCTGCCTTCCCATCCGGGAATCACCCACTACTCGATCCACGCCTTCGATTCTCCGGAGCTCGCCTATCTGGGTCTGGACGCCGCGCGACGCTATGCCCGCATCGCACCGGCTTCGGGTCACGCCCTGCACATGCCGTCGCATGTCTTCGTCCGCCTCGGCCTCTGGCCCGAGTCGATCGCCTCGAACCGCGATGCCGTGGCCGCGGAGCACGCCATCGCGCTGCGCTCCGGCTCCGGACGGGCGACACTCGAGGAGGTGCATGCGCTGGACTATCTCGAATACGGCTATTTGCAGATCGGGGACGACGAGCGGGCACGTGAAGTGGCGGAGCGCGCCGCCGCCGTGAGGGGGGTCGCGGAGGCGGCGATCCAGGCCTACGGGTTGGTAGCCATTCCGGCACGCTTCGCGCTCGAGCGCCGGCAGTGGGCAGAGGCGGCCGCGCTCCTGCTGCCCGAAGAATTCGGTGTGGACTGGGCGAAGGTGCCGCACCTCGTCGCGATCCATGTCTACGCCCGCGTGGTGGGGGCGGCGAAGAGTGGCGATGTCGCCGGCGCCTCGGCCGGCCTCTCCCGGCTGGGTGAGCTCCAGCGCAGGCTCGTCCAGGCGCCGCCGCCCGGACCCTACGACTGGGCTCAGAACGTCGAGGCGCTGCGACTCGCCGCCGAGGGCTGCCTCAGGCACGCGCAAGGCGACGACGCTGCGGCGATCGCCGCTCTCACCGCGGCGGCCGATCTGGCGGATCGGGTCGGCAAGCACCCGGTGACTCCCGGCACCGTGCTCCCGGAGCGCGAGCTCCTGGCCGACCTGTTTCTCGAGCTCGGCCGGCCGGGCGATGCGCTGCGCGAATACGAGGCCAGCCTGGCGGTGGCGCCGAACCGGCTGCACGCGCTCGCTGGCGCCGCGCGCGCGGCGGAACTC
>JBDSRU010000476.1:0-3922 GCA_039929145.1 Thermoanaerobaculia bacterium | reverse complement strand
CGCTCCCTGCGAGCGCAAACCACGCTGCGTAGAGACGAGGTAGAGCGTTGCCGCGGCGAGCGCCACCGCCGGCGGCAGCCAGATCCACATGCGGCGGCGCCAGAGCAGGTGCGAACCCCTCATCGTCCGCCTCCGGTCGTCGAGGCGTACGGTTTGAGCGGCGTGGGCAAGACGTTCTCGGGGAATCTCCCGCCACCTGAGGGAGCGCCCGACGGCGGCGCAGCCGCGCCCGGCCGGACGGCGCTTCCTGGCGCGCCGGCGACAGGCGTGAACTCTCCGCCGCCCTGCGCACCGGCTCCGCCGGCGGAGAGCTTCCCGGCGCCGTTCGGCACGGAGCCTCGGCTCGGCATGCCGCCGTTCTCCGGCGAACCCGGATCGTCTGCCGGAGCCGGCGACGACCCGGACTTCCATTCGGGAAAGCTTGCGCCCGCATTCGCGCCCGACGTCGGACGCCCGGCACCCGTCGCGCCGCGAAGTGTTGACGCCGGGCCCGCAGAGCCGGCCCCCGGGACGACGGATGGCATCGGCCCGCCGCCGGGAGCGCCCGGTGAAGCCGCTCCGACCGTGCCCGCGAGTGTCTGCCTTGCGCCATCTGCGGCGGGGGCGGGCCTCCCGCCGGCCGCCATCGCAGCGAGCTCACCGGCGACCTCCGGCAGATAGGCGACGGCAAGCTCGAATTGAAGCTTGAGGTCCTTCTTCTCGCTCTCACGCGCCAGGTTGGGCTTCTCGAACGCCGGGTGTTGATAGAGCCGGTCGACGAACTCGAGCAGCGCCTCGGTCTCCTCGGCCTCGCCGGAGATCCGCAGGGCAACGCGAGTGCGCTTCCCGACCTGCGCTTTGGCGGTGCTATTCCTGGGTTCACTCGCAAAGCTTTCGGGCGACAGCCGCATCAGGCGCACACCGCGCGGCATCGTCTGGGCCAGAGTCTCGAGCAGGCTGCTCCAGGAGAAAGAGCGCTCCGCCAGACGCCGGTTGAGAAACTCCGCGCGTTCATTCTGCGCCACCAGATTGGCGCTCCGCAGGTCGCTCTCGAGGGTCACCGCCTGCTCTCGTGCGTTCACCGACTCCTTGCTGAGTCGCACCAGCTCGGCCATCCGCGTGCCGGCATCCTGGCGACTGGCCCGCGACTGCCAGGCGCCCAAGCCGCCGACGATCGCGAACAGCAGCCAGAGCGCGACGGCGAGACGCCGCACCGGGCGCTCGTTGACGAACGGCGCGCGCGCCAGATTCGGTTCCTGCCAACGCGGCGCGCTCATGCGATCTCCCGCGAAGCCGCACCGGCGAGCGGGGCGAGCTCGGCGAACGCGTCGCCGGTTCCCTCCGCGGCGAGCCCGAGGTGCTCCACCCTGAGCCGCGTCGGCTGGCACTCGAGGCCCTGCGCCAGCACCTGCAGCCAGAACGGCTCGACGGCGCGCGGCGCCGCGAGATAGAGCATCCCGAGCGACTCGCCGGGAAAGCGCTCGGCGAGCTGGGTCCGGGTGAGCCGCAGCTCCGAGGTCAGCAGGCGGGCGCGGTCGGCATCCGAGAGCCCTTCAGTGAAGCCCTTCTGCCGCCAGATCACCGGCACGCCCGCGCGCACCAGCACGAGATTGAAGCCGTCGGAGTCGACCAGCGCCAGACCGAACAGCCTCTCTTCGCCCTCGCCGTGCAGCAGGGCCTGGAGTGTCGAGAGCGTCGCCCCCGAAAGCTGACCGACGCGGATTCCGCAGTGCGCGAAGCCGTCTTCGATGAGCGTGCAGACTGCGTTGTTGACGAGCGTGACCAGGCAATGGGCCGACCCACCGTGGTCGACGGCGGCGCCGTTGCGCGCCGTGCCCACGCCCGTCGCGGAATCGCCCAGGGCCGCGATCGGCACGGCTTCGATGCGCAGATCCTCGACCCGATACGGAACCATCCTCTTGACCCGGAAACGCAACACCTCGAGCCGGGCCGCAGGCTCTTCGGGCAGGTCGCCGAGCTCGAGCACCATACTGCGCGCCCAGGCGTCCGGGATCACGATCGACGCCTCGCGCACCGGTCTCGCGCTGCGGGCGACGAGCAGACGGATCGTCGCCGCGAATGTTTCGATCTCACCGGCAGGCACGCCCAGCGGCCCGCTCCCGAAGAGTCCTTCGGCGAGCGGCAGCGAGTGGAACTCGGCGAGCTCGAGGCCGGAGTCGCCAGTCGCCGGTCGCGAGAAAGCGGCGAAGCGCAGCTCTCGCCGGCGGACCGCGAAGACGTGCGGCGGCACCGGCCTGGGCTGGCGGCCCAGGGCGCGCTCAATCCACGAAGGTAAACCGATTGATCTCACGGAGTGTCGTCATTCCTTGAAGTGCTTTTTCGAGCGCCGATTCGCGCAGAAACCTCATGCCCTCTTCCTTGGCAGCGCGCTTGATCTCCGAGCCGGGCCGCTTCTCCAGGATCAGCTCACGGATCCGGTCCGAAAGGTCGAGCAGCTCCGAAACCGCCAGGCGACCGAGGAAGCCCGTGCCGTTGCATTCGAGGCATCCCGCGCCCTCGAAGAACGGATGGTCGCCGTAGACCGCCGGCGAAAGTCCCGAATCCTCCAGGAGCTGAGAGCTGACCGAGGACTCGCGGCGGCAGTGCGGGCAGATCCTCCGCACCAGCCGCTGCGCGAGCACGCAGTTCAGGGCCGAGACGAAGTTGTAGAGGTCGACCTTCATGTTCAGAAAACGTCCCAGCACGTCGACCACGTTGTTGGCATGCACGGTAGTGAACACCAGATGACCGGTGAGCGCCGACTGGATCGCGATCGAGGCGGTGTCCTCATCGCGGATTTCGCCGATCATCACCTTGTCGGGGTCGTGGCGCAGGATCGAGCGCAGGCCGCGGGCGAAGGTGAGACCCTTCTTCTCGTTGACCGGAATCTGCGTGATCCCCTTCAGCTGGTACTCGACCGGATCCTCGATGGTGATGATCTTGTCTTCCGGCGACTGGATCTCCGACAGGCAGGCGTAGAGCGTCGTCGTCTTGCCGCTGCCGGTCGGGCCGGTCACCAGCACCATGCCGTAGGGCTCGCGGATCGACTTCCTCACCTTGCGCATGGTGTCTTCATCGAAGCCGAGGATGTCGAGTCGCAGATTCGAAAACTCGGCCGACATCGACTCCTTGTCGAGAATACGGATCACGCAGTCTTCGCCGTGGACGGAGGGCATGATCGAAACCCGGAAGTCGATCGTGCGGCCCTTCAGACGCAGCTTGAAGCGACCGTCCTGCGGCACGCGCTTCTCGGCGATGTCGAGCTCCGACATGACCTTGATCCGGCTGATGATCGTCTGGTGATGGCGCTTGTCGATCGGCTCCATCGCCTGATAGAGCACGCCGTCGATGCGGTACTTGATGACCACTTCGTTGTCGCGCGATTCGATGTGGATGTCGGACGCTCGGCGCTGAATGGCGTTGAAGACCGTCGAGTCGACCAGCTTGATGACCGGCGAGGAGTCGGCGGTGATGCTGTCGATCGACAGGATCTCCTCGCCTTGATCGTCCTCCTGGACGAGCTGGATGCGGAAGTCTTCCGTCGCCTCCTCGAGAACTCGTTGGGTCGACTCGGATTTCTGCAGGATCTGGTCGATCGAGGACGGGACGCCGACGCGCACTTCGACCGGCTGACCGAGCAGCAACTCGAGCTCGTCGAGCCGCCCCACGTCCTTCGGGTCCTTCATCACCAGGGCAAGCCGGCCGGGCAGCTGCACCTGGGGAATGAAGCCGTAGCGCAGCATGAGCTCGAACGGGATGGTGTGGAAGAGCTCGTTGTCGATCCGGAAGTGCTCGAGATCGACGAATTCGAGGCCGTGCGAAGCGGCGAGGCGTTCGACGGCGCGGCGCTCATCGGCGGCGCGCAGCGCGGTGTCGGTCACCAGGAGCTCGGCGCCAGGCGAGATCGGGGCCGGGCCGGAGCTCACGAGATCCCTCCCATGGC
>JBDSRU010000475.1:0-3366 GCA_039929145.1 Thermoanaerobaculia bacterium | reverse complement strand
GTAGGTGATCGTGAAGTCCACCGCGACAGTATAACAAATGTGTTATACATCACGGCGACACCCTGCGAGGTGGGGAGATGCTGGGGGAAGTTCACCGGAAAGCGCCTGGCACCTCGGCCTGCATCTCATCCGGGTTGCGGGGCTTCCCCTTTCGACTTCGCGCCTGGAATGGCGGCGTGGACTTCGATCGCGCCGATGTCGAACGGCGGCGCGACCCGTTCGGGTTCGAACGCTGCGACACCAGGAACAGGTCGCTACCCCTGGGCCGATCTCGCACGCTTCCGATGGCGCTTGGGCCGCGGATGCTGCGGGATCGGTTCGCTCTGCGCAGCGATCTGCGCGTCGACGACCGCGAACGGACCGAACGAAGCGAGGGGTGCGGCCTGCGATAGTCCGGCGAGGCCGCCGATCCTGACGGAGAAGCGGGCCTCGCCCGGCTTCACGACGTGTCGTTCGAGCGCCACCGCGAAGTGCCGCCGCTCGCTCCAGAAGACGCCGGGGTCGACCGTTCCGTTCTCCAGCGCTACCGGATCTGCAGGCTCGAGGTGTGCTTCGAGCCAGGTGCGGAGCGCGGGCGTCGCCGCCTCTTCCGCGGGGAACGGGCAGCCTCCGGCTGGCCGCGCGAAGGCGAAGAAGCCGTCGGCCGTGAAGAGCGCCAGCGACCCCGCGGCCCCGGAGTGAATCCGGTTTCCGGGCCACCCGTCCACCAGGTCCACGAAGGTTCGGGGCGAAAGCGCCAGCAGGCGGTGCGACGAGGCGGGGTACGGAATCCGGTTCCAGATCAGCATCAGGGCGAGGATCACCGCGACACCGATCGCGTGCAGGCGTCCTCTGCGCGCCCAGTCCATGAGCATCGCGATGCCTTCCGCGGCAACCGCCACGGCGAAGGGAAAGAGGTAGTAGAGAAAGCGCTTGTCCGCCCAGTCGTAGATCAGGACGAAGAAGATCGTCAGGCACAGCAACGGGAAGAGCACCGCCTGTGTCCAGGGAGAGATGCGGTGGGCGCGAACGAGAAGCAACCGGAAAAGGCCGGCGAGGTAGAGCGGCAGGAGCGCGAGGCCGAGGAGCGCGGTGGCGACGACGGCGAAGTACCAGACGTTGTGGAACGACGGATGGATCAGAAACTCGACGAGATGGGCGTTCGGACTCGAGCGATTGTGCAGCCAGCGAACGAAGAGCCAGATCGCCGGCAGCGGCAGTGCGACGAGCAGGGCTCGCCAGGGCCAGCGGGTCGCCAGGCTCTCTCGGCGAAACATGAGCACCGCCAGAGCGAAGGCGATGCCGACGATCGCCCCGGCATAGTGAAACAGGAAACTCACGGAGAGGAATAGCGCGCTGGAGAGGTACGCCCGGGGCTCGCCGGCTGCGCGCACGAAGGCGAGCGCCGCGGCGAGGAGGAACGGCAGGGTCCAGACCTCCCCCATGACGTAGCGCGTGTAGCCGAAAAGCGAGCCGTTCGAGACGAAGAGCAGCACGGCGAGAGCCGTCACGAGGGACGAGTGACGCTGGCGCACCAGGCGATGCAGCAGCACCGCCGCGAGTCCGAGCCTCGCAAAGGTGAGGTAAGGCAGCAGCGGGATCGCCGAGACCCGGTCCAGCAGCGTGATGACGAGCGGTAGCCCGGGCGGTCGAAACGTGGAAGGAATCGGCACGCCGCTCCACGACAATCCGTTCGCCAGCCAGTCCCAGGAATCGGGCCCCATGTACGGATAGCACCAGGTGAGATCCGATGCGGCAAGCTGCGGCAGTACGCCGAGCCCGCCGACGAAAGTGCAAATCAGGATGCCCGCCACCGCCAAGGCGGTCGGAGACGAGGGCAGAGCTGGCCAGTTCCGCAATAGGTCTCCCTGCTTTCGCGCCCACCTTCGCGCAGGACTGCCGCTTCCACGAATCGTCGCCAGGGAGCATATGAAAGGGCCTCGTCTTCCGCATACTGCGGTGAGATGAGGTGCTGAGATGAGGCGAACTCGGCGGAGAGGAGACGCGAGCCTTCGCCCTGGAGCTGCTGAAACGCGGCATGGCGCACACCTAGGCCCTGCGACGCCCGGCGCGCGGACCACCTCGGACGCTTCTCGCCTGCCGCAGAGCCGCAGGGACGAGCGCGCACCTTTCGGTCGGGTAAGATCCAGGCGCTTTGATCGGGACACGGCTGGGTTCGTTCGAAATCACCGGCAAGCTTGGTGAAGGCGGCATGGGAGAGGTGTATCGCGCCACCGACACCCGGCTTCAGCGCGAGGTGGCGATCAAGGTCCTGCCGGAGGCGTTCACCGCCGACAAGGACCGCCTCGCCCGCTTCGAGCGCGAGGCGCAGCTCCTCGCCCAGCTCAACCATCCCAACATCGCCCAGATCTACGGCCTCGAATCGAGCGGCGATTCCCGCGCCCTGATCATGGAGCTCGTCGAAGGGCCGACGCTCGCCGATCGCCTCGCGGCGGGCGCTCTCCCGGTAACCGAAAGTCTCCAGGTCGCGCTCGAAGTCGCCCGGGCGCTCGAAGTGGCGCACGAGAAGGGCATCGTTCACCGGGACCTGAAGCCGCAGAACATCAAGGCGTCCGCGGAAGGCAGAGTCAAAGTGCTCGATTTTGGGCTGGCGAAGGCGATGGACACGGCGGCGAGCCGCCTCTCCCCCGCAGACCTCGCGCGCTCGCCGACGCTGATGCACTCCCCCACCCTGACCGCGGTCCGCGGCACCGAGCTCGGCATGATTCTCGGCACCGCCGCCTACATGGCGCCGGAGCAAGCGAAGGGCAAGCCGGTCGACAAGCGCGCCGACATCTGGGCGTTCGGCGTCGTGCTCTTCGAGATGCTCACCGGCCGCACGCTCTTCCAGGGAGAGACGGCGTCCGAGACGCTCGCCGAAGTGCTCAAGACCGAAGTCGACTTCTCTCTGCTGCCCGAAGGTCTACCGAAATCGGTTCGGACTCTCCTCGCGCGCTGCCTCGATCGCGACCCGCAACGGCGCCTGCGCGACATCGGCGAAGCACGCATCGCGATCGAGAGGGCTCTCGCCTCTGGAGACGAGCCGGCAGATGGCACGCCGGTCTCGACCCCGTCCGCGCAGCCCTTGCGGCGGCGGGCGCTTCCCTGGGCGCTCGCTGGAGGGCTGGCCCTCGCTCTCGCGGCTCTCGCAGTTCTGTGGCTCGGTCCCGGACGGGCGGGCCGCACGACCTCGCCGCCGAACCCGACGACCGTTCTGGCGTTGCGCCTCCTGGAGGACATCACCCTGCCGCTCGACGACCGGGGAATCTACGGCCAGAACGGAATCCTGGCGATCTCGCGCGACGGTCGACGCGTCGCCTTCGTCGCCGGGGCCGGGGAAGAGACGAACCTCTACTTGCGCGATCTCGGCAGCCCCGAGGTCACCGA
>JBDSRU010000474.1:0-5950 GCA_039929145.1 Thermoanaerobaculia bacterium | reverse complement strand
AGACCCGACGGCATCCCGGCCAGCCTCGAGTAGATCGGCACGATCCGCCCGGTGCGGTCGCGATCCTCGGGATCGACCGCTTCGCAGGTCGGATTGGTCAGCTCCCAGAGCCCCCAGTCCGCCCCCTTGACCGAACCGTGCAATAGCCAGGTGCCAGCCGATTGCAGGCGGGTCAGCAGATAGGGCTGATTGAACCAGGAGACCGGAATGGAACCGCTGTCGTCGACCAGCCGGCCACGAACGATAATGAGGCCTCGCCGACGTGTGCGAATGGCGCGCAGGTCCTCCATCCGTCCCGCCACGGTCCACGCCCCGGGGCCCTGGATCTCCGCAACCCGCGCGACTCTGCGGCGGTCTTCATAGCGCAGCGGAATCGTCAGCAGCAGGTCCTCGACCGTCGACAAGCCCGCTCCAGCGAGCTTCTCAGCCCGCCCCGGGCCGACGCCCTTGAGGAATCGCAGTGGCGTATCGAGCTTGAGCGGCGCAGCGGAAACAGAGGCTCGTTGAGGGGAGTTTTCGGGCGGCACGCTGCTTGGAAGCTTAACGCGAACCCTTTCCCCACGATCGCTGAAGCGGCTCACTTGAGGTACTGCTCGGCATTCGCTGTCGCGGGGGGACCTGCTCGGGATCCTGTCTCGGTCCTTATCCCACAGAGTCCTCGCGCCGAGAAAGCGCGCTCCAGTCCTTGTGGGAGCCCTCGGCCCGGCCACCCCTGGGCGGCAATGTAGAGAGAGAAGCACTGCTTGCTGCCAGTGCAGCCCCACCGCGACGCGAGGGGCGCTCGGGATCCAAAGCGAGCGACCACGCTTCAAATAGGAGTCCACTTTGGATCCCGAGTGCCGGAGCACGCGACCACCGACACTTCAACTACACGGAAAGGAAAGCGCGATCGAGCTACTCGGCGCGGAACTTGAGGTTGACGAGGCCGCAGCGGACCTCGTCGCCGTACTTGATCTCGGTCGGAACGCCGGTCTCGAGGCGGGTGCCGTTGACGAAGGTGCCGTTCATCGTGCCGATCTCTTCGGAAATGAAGAATTTGGCGCCGCGGCGGTAGATCTTGGCGTGGCGACGGCTGATCGAGCGCTGGGTGTCGGCCGGAGTGAGATCGATTTCAGGATCGATTCCGGTTACCGGATCGCGGCGTCCGATCATCGTCTCGGCGCTCTTGGCGAGCGCGAACTCCATCCCCGATTTATCGTGGACCAGGCACTGCGGACCTTTGCCGGCGTTCGCATCGGCCGTCGATTCCGGTGCCGCCGGCATCGCTTCCTCGAGCGCCGCCGGCGCGGCGCCTGGCACCGCGCGCAGCATGCGGTCGGTTTCGCGCAGACGACGTGAAAGTTTGCGCATCATGCGGACCGCGATCTCCGGGTTGGTGCGCAGCATCTGGTCGAAGGTGGCGCCGTTGATGAGCAGCAGCTTCACTTCGCCGATCGCCCGCGCCCCGGCGGTGCGGGGCAGGTCCTCGAGAATCGACATCTCACCGAAGAAGTCGCCCTTCTCGAGCACCGCGAGCTGTCTTTGCTCGCTCTGGATCTGCTTGAGGATTTCGATCTTCCCCTCGTGGATGATGTACATCTCCATTCCGAGGTCGCCCTCGTTGAAGATGAACTCGCCAGGCTTGAACTCCACCGTGTAGTTCGGAAGATTCGGCTTCTTGCTCGTTGTCTTGAAAACCGGCTTGTTCGTTGCCATGGCGGATCTCGCTCGCTAAGCCTGAGGGTAGTCGATGACGAGAAGCGAGCTTTCCGCGTCGAGACGGGCGGACGACCCGAGCGGCAGCGTCAGATTCGGTGTCGTATGCCCGGCGAAGAGCCCGAATGCCGCGGGAGTTGCTCCCGCGCGCTCGCGGATCCGTGCGACCGTGGCTTCGTCGAGGACGGAAAGCATGGAGGCTCCGAAAACCATGGCGCGGATCGACTTCAGACTACCGGACAGGTACAACTGGGTCAACATACGATCGACACGATAAAGCGGCTCGTGGATGTCCTCGAGGAAGAGCACCGAATCGGCGAGCGACGTCGCGTACGCCGTGCCGGTGACCGAAGCGAGGAGGCTCAGACACCCACCGAGCAGACGTCCTTCGGCCCCCTCCTCTCCGGCGACGACCCGCGACAGCGCCAGCTCCTGTCGCAAGTCGCCGGCGAGCGACTGCAGAAGGCTCCGGCTTTCCTGCTCCGAAAGACCCCGCGCCATCTCCGCAGCCACCATGGGGCCATGAAAAGCCACCCAACCCAGGCGTTCGACCACATTGAGGAGAAAAGGCGTGAGGTCGGAATAGCCCACATAGGCGCGGGGGTGCCGCGCCAGGCGCTCCCAGTCAATGAGCGGCAGAGCCCGGAGCATGCCGTGTCCACCGCGGGCGAAGAAGATCGCGGTGAGTGCTGGATCGTCGGCGAGCTCGTGGAAAGCCTCCACCCGCTCGCCATCCTCGCCGGCGAAGAGACCACTGTTCGACGCAAGGTTGCGTGCCGGCACCGGTACGAGGCCGAGACGGACAATCTCCTCCATCCCGCGGGCCAAGCGAGCCGGATCGACCGGACCCGAGAGCGCCGCGACGCCGACGCGGTCACCGGGGCGGACTGCGGGTGGGAGAACCGGGGGCATTGGACGGAGTCGGGAGAAAAGGGGTCGAAGAGCCCGATAAGCCGAGTTCTGTGTCCGTCGATCTTTCGATCGCCGGTCACGGTCATTCCTCTGGGACCGACGTTGCCGTCGGCCTCGAGCAACCTACCCGGGGAAGTCGTCCCGGCGAACCGGAACGGGCGGGACGGGCGGCCCGCACTGCCATCCCCCTATTTGGTCTTGCTCCGCATGGGGTTTGCCTTGCCCCGGACCGTCACCGGCCGGGCGGTGCGCTCTTACCGCGCCGTTTCACCCTTACCTGACCCGCGAGGGCCAGGCGGTCTGTTTTCTGTTGCACTTTCCGTCGCATTGCTGCGCCTCGCCGTTAGCGAGCATGCCACCCGTTGGAGTCCGGACTTTCCTCTCCACGCGAACGTGGAGCGACCGCGCCGAGCTCTTCGACCGACGCCAAGATAGCACCTCTGCCGACTGGGGTCGCCTAGCTGTCGCGGCGGCGGAAGATGCGGCCGAACAGACCGCCCTCGGACTCGGATTTCGCCGACTTCGCGGCCGCCAGGTTGCGCACCCTCGCGCCAGCCTGCGGATGATTCGGGTCCTCGCGCGCCGCGGCCGCGAATTGCCCCCGCGCCCGCTCCATATCCCCCTGTTGCTCGTAAATTTCGCCCAGAAGAAAGCGCGCCTCGGCGTTGTGCGGATCTCTCTCGAGGGCGGCGCGGCAGGAGTCGATGGCGCGGCCCATCCACTTGGGGTTCTTCATCTCCACCCGCGCGAGCGCCAGCAGATACTCGCTCCGCCGGTCGAGTTGCGCCGCGAGCTGCAGAAGTTCGATGCCGTAGTGGAAGTCGCCGCGCGCGACCAGCGTCTGCGCCTGCTCGAAGTACTGCCGGGCCAGATCCTTCGACTCGACTTCGCGCTCCGCCCCGGTCACTTGTGAGGAGGACAGGTCGATCGCATGGCTCAGATTGTACTTGCGGCGGCGTTCCGCGTCGGAGAGCACGAGATATCCCTGGGTGGAGCGCTCGAACAGCAGCTCGAGCATCGGCTTGAGGCCGGTGAGCCCGTACGCGGCTTCGTTCGCCGGGTGCACGAGGCGGGCGAGCCGCTCGTATTTCGACTGCACCAGGTCGACCGCCGAGGAGGGCTCGACGTCGAGCAGCTCGTAGTGATTCATCGCGCCCAGGCCCGAAGAGAGGTCCGCGATCCGCGCCCGGAATTCCTCCTGCGAGAGCGTCAGGGGTTCCTCCTGCAGGTTGCGGGCAAAGCGGTTCGAGAAGCTGATCAGCAGCGCCGCGTCCTGAATCGGGCCTTCGGTTACTGCCGTTTCGCCGCGCTCGGGGAGCCGGACCTTGTGCGCCGCCAGCAATTGGGCCAGCCGTTGCAGCGTCGTGTTGCGTTCGAAAGGGCTCTCGGCAAGGATCGCTTCCAGCGTCATCGGCTGACGGAGCCGTTCGAGGAGAAAGTGCTCCTCCGGTCCCAAGCCGAGCAGATCGTTGGGGTCGTCCGGAGCGTCGCGGTCTGAAATCGCCATGAGCTGCGCGCGCTCGCCGCCCATTCGAGTGACGAGCTCAGCCGGAGTCGCTCTGACCGTCGCGCCCAGCATCAGGAGCCGTCGGGTCGGGAGGGGCCCTACGAGGTCTCCAGCGCGCGCAGCGGGATCGTCGAGAAACCGGAACTGACCCGCCTTCCATTCGCCGATGACGCGCGCCATTCGCTCGACGAGATCGAGACAGCTCTGCCGCGCTTCCGTCGCTGCGGCCGACTTCGAGGAATCGGACAGGGCCTTCACGAGCTCCCCCAGCCGGCGCGCCAGGGGATGCGTTCCGGCGAGATACAGACTGCCCTCGCGCAGGAAAAGGCGCCGCTTGTGCTCTCCACCGTCCACTTCGAGAACTCCGGTGGCGCCCCGAAAATGAAGCTCCTGCAGGAGATCGAAGATTGGTCTCTCCCGAAGGTCTCCTCGCACCTCGCCAGCCTGCCCTTGCATCCCGCGCCGAGTTTAGTCGATCTCGGCGGATTCTGCGGTCGCGGCGCCGACGAAGCGATGAACTGCGGCGCCCAGGGACTCGCCGAGCACGCCCTGAACCTCCTCGACCGATGCGCCGGCCAGGGTCTCCCAGGTCCCGAAGCGCTTGGCGAGCAACTTTCGCCGCTCCGGTCCGACTCCGGGGATTTCCTCCAGCCGGCTGCGAAGCGAAGCGTTGGTGCGCTGCCGGCGATGCTTCGAGACCGCGAAGCGATGGGCTTCGTCGCGCAATGCCTGGAGCAACCTCAATCCCTCGTCGCGGCGCGGCAGGCGCAGCGGCTCCGGTGCACCGGGCAGATAGAGCTCCTCCTCCTGCTTGGCGAGCGCGACCAGCGGCAGACTCTCTAGATCGAGCTCGGCGAGGGCACCGGCAGCGGCTCCAAGCTGTCCGCGTCCGCCGTCGATCATCACCAGGTCGGGAAAGACCCCGGACTCCTCGCGCAGCCGGCGATACCGCCGCCCGACCGCCTCGGCAATCGAGCGGAAGTCGTCTTGGCCGGTGAAGCTGCGGATATTGAAGCTGCGGTACTCGCCCTTGCGGATCCGCCCGTCCTTCCACACCACCATCGAGGCGATCACCGCAGTGCCCTGAAGGTTCGAGATGTCGAAGCCTTCGATCCACCTCGGAGGCTTCGCGAGTCCCAGGTGGCGCGCCAGCGCGCGGGGTGCGGCATCGCGCGCGGGGTCGATGCGGAATCGCCTGCGAAAGGCGAACTCGGCGTCCTTGGCGGCGATCCGGAGGCGCTCCGCTTTGGGCCCGCGCTCCGGATGCCGCAGGTAGACCCGCTCTCCCTTGCGCTCCGACATCCAGTCCGCGAGCGCCTCCTCGCCGTCGACCTCGAACGGCAGGTGCAGCTCCTTGGGCAGGAAAGTCGTCTGATCGTAGATCTGCGGCAGGAGCTCCGACAGGAGCTGCGCAGGGCTCGCCGCGCCTTCGCCCTCCCAGAATACCTCGCGCCGGTCGAGCACCTGCCCGCCGCGCATCACCAGGATGGAGACCGACGCCTGATTGCCGTGCACCGCCACGCCGAACAGGTCGAGGTCCTCGTCGTGCACCGACGACAGCGGTGAGCGAACGGACTGACGCTCGATCTCCTGCAACATGTCGCGCAGG
The DNA here is from genome assembly GCA_039929145.1 of Thermoanaerobaculia bacterium. Lineage (GTDB taxonomy): Bacteria > Acidobacteriota > Thermoanaerobaculia > Multivoradales > JAGPDF01 > JAGPDF01. The sequence continues at coordinate 227 of JBDSRU010000474.1, read as the reverse complement.
CGGGCGGCGCGCTCGAATTCGAGACTCTCGGAGGCCGACTCCATCTGCGCGCGCAGGCTCCGGGTGAGCGGCGCCGTCTTGCCGGCGAGAAAAAGGCGCGCCGCCTCCACGGCATCGGCGTACTCGGCGCTCGAGGTCAACCCGTCCACGCAAGGACCCAGGCAGCGCTTCATGTCGTGGTAGAGGCACGGGCGCGGCAGGCCGCCATCGATTTCGATCGAGCAGAC
>JBDSRU010000473.1:0-4620 GCA_039929145.1 Thermoanaerobaculia bacterium | reverse complement strand
GCAGGCCGGGCGTCCGGTAGTGCACGAGGACGATCGCGAGGTCGGTCAAGACGGCGAGACTCCCGCGCCTGCCGACGCGGCCCAGGCAAGCGCCTCCTCGATTTCCAGCACGACGCGTTCGGGCGCGAATCGCGCTGCCGCCGCAACGCCTCGCCGACGCTGCGCCCGCCATGCCGCGGGCGACTCGAGCAACTCTGCTGCGGCCGCTGCCATGGCGGTGCTGTCCCCGGGTGCAACCAGTCTCGCGCCGCCGCCTGCGGTCATGAACTCGACGCCGGGCAGGCGCGAAGCGACTGCTGGGACCCCGAGCTGCATCGCTTCGAGGAGCGGCAAGCCGAAGCCCTCGCCGGGGCGCGAGGTAAAGAGCAGCAGGTCGCACCCGGCGACCGCGGAGAGCGCCCTCCCGGGAGAGACCGCGGAGAGGTAGCGCGCCGCGGTGTGAAGCGCGTGCTCAGCCTCCGAACACGGCAGCGCCGAGATACGGAGGAGGCGCGGGGCGAGGCCGTCCGGGGCGGCGGCGGCGAGCGCCGTGAGCGCCTCGAGGCCGGTGCGAATCCCCTTCACCTCGGCTTCGAAGATGCCGCTGAGTGCGATCCAGGGAGATTGGCGCGGAGCGCGCCGAGGGCGGCGAGCCACCGATCGGTCAGCCGGCGCCGGCGCCAGCCGCGAGTCGAGTCCGAACTGCTCGCGCAGTCGCAAGCCTAGATGCGGCGCGACGACGAGCGCCGGATGGGGCCGGCGGTAAGCCGCCCGAATCGCCTCTCGCTGCGGCTCGAGATGAGCCAGGTCCTCTTCGAAGCCCTGGCAGAAGTGGGCGACGGGCCCGGCGGCGAGTTCCTCGGCGCGGGCGATGGTCGACCAGAAGGTGGCGACAACCAGGTCCTGCGACGGCAGTGTTTCCTTCGCGTCGCTGAGATCGACGAAACGGACCGGCGGCTGTATCCATGGGGCGATCCAGGCCGGTTGCGTCGCTTGCGCCGCGACCGTCACCGAATGACCTCGCTGACCCAGAAGTCTCGCCTGCTGGAGAACGACCTTGGTCCCGCCGCCGAGCTCCGGCCGGTCCAGCAGATAGGTCACCCGCATCCGATCGACCTTCAGGGGCCGCCGGCTAGAGCTCGTCGGCGAAGGCCGGACGCAGGCGGCGAAAGAGCGCCCAGCCCAGCCCCAGCGTGACGATCGCGATGCCGGCGAGAGCGGCGGCGGCTCCAGCCGTGGGCGGCGGGCCGCCGAGCAGCACGGCGCGAAACGCCTGCACCGTGGTCGCCATCGGATTGAGCGCCATCCAGGGTCGCAGGCGCTCCGGCACGAGGCTCAAGGGATAGACGATCGGTGTGAGGTAGAACCAGGCCTGGAGAGCGATTCCCAGCGCCTGAGCGACGTCGCGGAAGAAGACCTGCATGGAGGAGGCCGCCCAGCCGATCCCGAGGCTGAGGCAGACCTGTGCCGCGAGGCCGAAGACGAGCCAGGGCAAGCGCGCCCAGGCGGGCTCCCCGGCGACGCCCTGCCAAACCGCGAAGATGGCGAGCGCGACGAACTGGTGAACGAGCGCCGAGGCGACGCTCGACACCACCAGCAACTCACTGGGAAAGCGGAGTTTGCGCACCAATCCGGAGTGCTCGACCACGGTGGTCGCCGCGCGTTGAATGCTCTCGGCAAATCCGAGCCAGGGCACCAGCCCGGAGAACAGGAAGACCGGAAAACTGGCGGTGCGCTCCCCGGTGAGCGGCACCTTGAGGATGACCGAAAAGACCACCCACAGCAGTGCCAACTGCCAGAGTGGATGCACGAAAGCCCAGAGAAAGCCAAACAGCGAACCGCGATAGCGGCTCTGCAGGTCGCGGCGGACCAGCTCTTTGAGGAGGAAACCGTGATGCATTCGAGTCCAGGCAGCCCGTCGGGCGCCCGGTCATGGCATCTTGACATGGAACCTCGCCCCTGCCTACTATGCACATGCCTAGGAAATTCGACCATGGGACAACTACCAGAGATCCAGCAAGTCCAACTCGTCGGAAAGAAGATCCGTCAACTCCGCAAGGAGCGTCACCTGACGCAGACGGAGCTCTCGGCGAAATTGGGCATTCAGCAGTCCGACCTTTCGCGCATGGAAAAGGGCGAATATCGGGTCAGTCTAGATACGCTGTTCAAGGTACTCGCCGAGTTTCGTATTGGAGTGGGCGAGTTCTTCGAAGATGTCTCCAGGGAGACCGTTTCGCCGCGCGACCTGCGCCTGCTGAACGACTTCCACGCTCTCGATCCGACCGCGCAGGAAGAGATCGAAGGCTACATCCACGAGCGCAAGCAGCCTCGGCGCAGCGCTCGGCGTGAGCCGGTGCTTCTCAGCTAGGACCGCCCTTCGTGATTCACGATCTGGAAGAATTTCAGGCGGCCCGCGCCCGCTGGGCTGAGCTCGTCGAGACAGGCCAAATGGAGGAGGCGCTGGTCCTCGTCGAAGCGGCCGTAGTCTGGGCCGAGGCGAATGGTGAGAGCCTGCTGCACGATCGCGCGCTGTGCAACCGCGCTGCGATCGCCCTCGAGCTCGGACGCGGCGCGACGCACGTGCCGGCCCTGCGCGCCCTGCTGCTGCGGACCGCCGATGCGGAGAACACCTATCTCGCCGCCTACACCATCGCGCGCCACTACGAGCTGCAGAAGGAGCACCGCAAGGGGCTCTTCTATGCGCAGCTGGCGCGCGACCGCGCCACGGCGCTCGATGAGAATCGCCAGGCCGCGAGCCTCAATTACATTGCCAACTTCCTCGTCGCCGAGAGCCGCTTCGAAGAGGCGATCGCCGTCTATGCGGAGGCGCTTACCCTGCTGCCGTCGCGCGATTGCCTGCGCGGCGCGGTCATCGGTTACAACCTCGGCTACTGCAACGTGCTGACCGGCCGGAGTCGTGAAGGGCTGACGCTGCTTTACGCGAGCCTGCGCTCCCTGAGGCGGCGCGGCGCCGAAGCTCACGCCATGAAGGCCGAGCTCGATCTCGCCTTCGCGCTGCTCGAGACCGCTCATGCCCGTCCCGCCGGCCGCCACGCCGCCCGAGCGCTCGCCGCGGCCGAACTCTGCGCGGACGCCGATGCGAGGAAGAATGCGCTCTATCTTCTCGGCGCTGCCGCTGTCGCCAGCGGCGATCGGGTCGGCGCACGGCGCCACTTCGAGCGTCTGCAGCAGGGTTTCTACCCTGAAGCCGACTACCTGCCTGAATTGCTCCTGCACGTGGACGTTCGCGACCTGGTCAACCTCAAGGCCTGATCGATCCTTCGATGCCGACCGTGCGCCAGCTTCTCCGATCCTTCGCCCTGACGGCGCTTCTCGCCGCGTCGCCGGTCCTCGCGACGGCGACCGCCACGCCGGTCGAGCTCGGCAGCGATGGCACCATCTACCGCCTCTGGTCGGGCACTTTCGGCGAGCTCTTCGGCCCGGCGAACACCGCCGTACCGGCGGAAGTGCCGGTGCTCGCCCTGGATATCATCGCTCCCGGGCAGGCCCTCGTGCGGCATCTCGTGCCCGGCACCGAGAGTCCGGCGACTGAAACCACGGCCGCGCTGCTCTTCGATCGCAGCTCCGCCTCCGTTCACGTCGTCTGGAACGCACGCACGGTCGCCAACTTCACCGTGTCGCGCCTGCAGTTGCGCACGCTCGCGGCCTCCGGCTGGTCGGAGCTGATCGAGCTCTCCGGCGGATCGCTCACCGACAAGTCGGCGCTGAGGCTCGCAATCACCTCCGATGACTACGCGGAGAAGGTCGACGGCGTGTCGTCGCGCGTCGCGCGCCGCGTCCTCCACCTCGTCTGGGTCGAGTCGGTCGGAGAGATCGCGCACGCCTACTACTCACCGGTCGTGTTCGTTCGCGGTGACTACCTCGGCTGGAACCCGGTGGTCGCGCTGGACGATCTCGCGACACCGGAAGACCCGATGGCTGCGGCGAGCCCGGCGGCTGCAGCGCTGCTCGCGGCGCCGACCCTGGTCGCAACGCCCACCGGCAAGGTCACCGCCTCCTTCATCCAGTCGCAGACCCACCAGCTGGTCGCAGTCGATGTTCAGATGCTGCCCGCCGAGCTCGGAGAGTTGGCCGAAATGGCTCGCGGCCACATCGTCGAGCTCGCCCAGACGATCGGCCTCGACGACCGCAATCAGCTGGCCACTCTCGCCCGTGGGCACATCGTCGAGCTCGCGGCGAAGTTTCATCCGGCGGCGGCGAAGTATCTCGGCGACCGCACCGGCGAGCTGCTGCTCTCAGCCGATGCTTCGGCGGACGGAGCGGTACTGGCCGAGATGGCGCGCGGCCACATCGTCGAGCTCGGCCGCGAGATTCTGGCGAACGGATTGGCGAATCGCTGCGCCGCCGAGGAGCTCCTGCTGGAGATTCCGGCTCTGGCGCCGGCGAGTGCCGAGAGCACCTTCAGCCACCTCTTTGTGATGCGGCAGGTGGCACGCTGGGAGGTTCCTTCCGACCTCGTCGCGGCGGATGCACGAATTCTCGTCTCCGCAGATGGCATGCGGGCGACGATCGCCTGGTCGGCAGAGGGTCATCTTTACTACCGCGAAGTCGATGCCGGTGGCGCATGGAGCCCGGCGCGAGATCTCGATCTCGCGCACATCTCGCTCACCGACGCCTGGG
>JBDSRU010000472.1:0-3072 GCA_039929145.1 Thermoanaerobaculia bacterium | reverse complement strand
CGCTGACCGACTGATGTCCGCAGCGGAAACCGTGAAGGAGTAGCCGATGTCGAGTGCGTCGCAAACCCTGAAGGTCGGAATCTTCATGACGGTCTGCCTGCTGATTCTGGGCTGGCTCATTCTGCGCGTGGAGGACTGGAAACTCTGGGGAGCCGAGGGGACGCGCGTCGACGCGGTATTCGACTCGGTCGTCGGACTCGACGACAAGGCGGCGGTGCGACTCGCCGGGGTGCGCGTGGGGCGCGTCGACGGCATCCGTCTCGAGGGCAGAAAGGCTCGCGTCTCGCTCCTGCTCGACCAGCCGATCGCCTTCGTCGAAGGGAGCTACGCCGCGATCGCCAACCAGGGACTTCTCGGCGACAAGTTCATCGAGCTCCGGCTGGGTGCCGAGGGAGCCGCGCTCCTGCCTGCCGGCTCGGTTTTGCCCGGCAAGACGCCGGTCTCTTTCGACGACGCGATGGCGAAGATCGACGACATCGCCGATTCGATCCAGGGGTTCATGGGAGGCGGCGCGGGCGGTATCGGGGGGCAGGGTGGCGCGGGTGGCGGCATCTCGGCCCTCATCGCCAGCATCCAGGCAACCTCGGAGGAGTTGCGCGCGCTCATCGCCGAGAACCGGTCGAGTCTCGACGGCACGGTGCGGAATTTCGAGCGCTTCAGCGCCACGCTCGCCGAGCAGTTGCCGCGCCTCACGGACCAGATCGCGCAGATGCTGAAGCAGGTCGACAGCGTGGTGGCCGAGAACCGCGTCAACCTGAAAGATTCGATCGCCAACATTCGGGAGGTCAGCGCGACGGTACAGACCTCGGTCGACAATCTCAACGCGATCACCACCAAGATCGCCAGCGGCGAGGGGACGCTCGGAAAGCTCGTCAACAGCGAGGAAGCCCATGACCAGCTGATGAGCGCACTGGGCAGCGTCGAGAAGGGGGTCGGCGCCCTGGGTGCAACGCTCAATCGGGTCAACGAGCTCAAGCTCGAACTGGGTCTCGAAGGCGCGTACCTTTCGGAGGTGGAAGACTGGCGCTCCGCATTCCGCCTCGACCTTCTGCCCCACGGTGACGAGAGCGACCGGTTCTACCGCGTCGAGCTGGTGTCGGATCCGCGCGGGCGGATCTCGCAGAAGCGGGAGATCGTCACCGTCACGCTGCCGGACGGCTCGACGGCGACGACCACGACCGACCGCCTGACCAGCGAGACGCGGCGCAACAACTGGTCGGCGGTTTTCGGGTTCCCGTTCGCCGATCGTCATGGCTCGCTCTGGGTCGGCATCCTCGAGAACACGGCGGGCGTGCAGGTGGACTACAGCTTCTTCAAGAAGCGCGCGATGCTGTCGCTCGAAGCGTTCGACTTCGGACGGGAGATGGACCTCGACCCGCACCTGCGCCTCACCGGACAGTGGAACTTCTATCGCCACGTTTACCTCCAGGGCGGGTACGACGATCCGTTGGTCGAACAGTTCCGCTCGCCGTTTGTCGGCGTCGGCATCCACTGGAGCGACGACGACCTCAAGTACCTCATGGGCTCCTTGCCGAAGCTCTGACGATGGCAGCTCCGCGAACTCTCTACGCCTGCCAGAGCTGCGGTTACCAGTCCACCAAGTGGCTGGGCCGGTGTCCCGAGTGTGGCACCTGGTCCTCGATGGTGGAGGAGCTCCGCGAGACGCCGAAGCGCGGCGCGCCCGCGGGAGAACGCGCGGCGAACAGCCCCGTCGCCCTGTCCGAGATCGATCAGGAGCACGTGCTGCGTACACCCTCGGGCATCCCGGCGCTCGACCGGGTGCTGGGCGGCGGTGTGGTGGCCGGCGGCACCGTGCTCCTCGCCGGCGAGCCCGGGATCGGCAAGTCCACGTTGCTGCTGCAACTCGCGGCGCGCCTCGCCGGGCTCGATCGCACGGTCCTCTACGCCAGCGCCGAAGAATCGCCGCGCCAGCTGCGATTGCGCGCCGAGCGGCTGGGCTGCGCCTCGAGCGACGTTCTGGTGGTGGGAGAGACGCGCCTGGAGGCGGTGCTCGAAGCGGCAAGAGCGGTGACCGGAGGGGTACCGGCAGCGTTGCTCGTCGATTCCATCCAGGCGATCGCGAGCGACGAGCTCGAGAGCCCGCCGGGCTCGATCGGCCAGGTGCGCCACTGCGCCAACCGTCTGGTCGATTTCGCCAAGCGCTCGGAGTCGACGCTGTTCCTGGTCGGGCACGTGACCAAGGAGGGGACGATCGCCGGACCGAAGTCGCTCGAGCACCTCGTCGACACGGTGCTCAACTTCGAGGGCGAGCGCGAGTCGGACTACCGGATCCTGCGCGCGGCGAAGAACCGCTTCGGTCCGACCGGTGAGATCGCGATGTTCGAGATGCGCGAGTCGGGACTCGAGCCGGTCTCGGATCCGTCACAGGTGCTGCTCGCGCGCCGGCGGCGCGGCGCGCCAGGCTCGGCGGTGCTTCCCACCCTCTCGGGTGCGCGGCCGCTTCTGGTCGAGACGCAGGCGCTGGTGAGCCCGACGAACTTCCCGTCGCCGCGGCGCATGAGCGTCGGTCTCGACGGCAACCGCGTCATCCTCCTCGTCGCGGTGCTCGAACGCTTCGCGAAGCTCGGCCTCGCCGACCGCGACGTCTTCCTGAACGTCGTCGGTGGACTGGCGTTGAAGGAACCCGCCGCGGACCTTGCCGTCGCCGCGGCGCTGATCTCCGCCTACCGCGGAGTCGCGCTGCCGCCCGACGCGGTCTTCTTCGGCGAGATCGGCCTCCTGGGCGAAGTCCGCCCGGTGAGCCAAGCCGAAGCCCGCCTCCGCGAAGCGGCCGCCCACGGCTTCAAACAGGCCTACCTGCCGCGCGTCGAAGCCCTCGCCAAACGCGTCGACATGCAGCTCATCCCGATCTCCACCCTCGAAGAGCTCGCCGAACAACTGCCTGGCTGACGCCAGTCGGCGTGGCCCGGGGAGCTTCCGTTTTGGTGATGATTGCGGGCGCTTGTCGACCCGCGCTTGGCGGGCTTGGCACATGTGCTACCTTCGCCGCCGACTGAAACGGAACTGCCGGAACGGAGCGTCCGAATTCGCGGCAGAGAATGAGTCAGGCTC